>NZ_BDUD01000001.1:3391771-3497160 GCF_003113895.1 Nostoc commune NIES-4072
TGTGATGCTGTTCTTTGTGCATCTTGAATCTGAGATATTAGTGCATTAATTTGACTTTGCAATTGCTGACAGCAATCACATTGATGTCCGGCGCAATTACTAATATTTGATAGAGAAGAAATTAGGGATTGCCAGGCACTGGACATTTAGCAAACCTCACTACCAATTTTGGAAATGAGCGCTTCAATTGAGGCAAATTCGCCTTGGTCAATGCAAACTTTACCATCTGGACAAAATGTGGTTGGATCTACGCATTGCTTGCCACTGGCGCAAGCGCCACCATTAGAACATACAGCTTGGCAATCAGCTAATGAGTTGTAAATTCCTGGTGTGTTGTATTGAGTTTTAGTGATGCATTGTCCGTTGATACAGTCGTATTGCTGTTGCGGGGTTCCGCCAGATTGACAGTTTGGATCGTCTTTGACAAACCGTTTGTTAACCATCTGCGGGTAGTGGATGGCATTACCACACCAACCTACATACATTGATCTTCCATCAAATGTAGAGATTAAATCCCACCTATTATTTGCTTTTAATTCATAAGTTGGATCATCATTTTCGTACCCCTGAACCGGATAATTAGTATTAGAATCATCCTGCCGATGACTGTTTTGATTAATGAGTATATCGGTAATGAACCAAGTACCAGGACAAGAGGGGTTAGTCATACTGCGTTAGGGTCAAAACTTGGTGCAGCATAAGAACCATAAAATCTTTCTGTAAATTGAAACTGAGTTTTTGGCGCACCATTGCGAGTTACCGGAGAAGAAATTGTAATATCACTTGTTGCTAAAACGGAAGCGTCAGTGTTTGCATTTAACCAAGTGTGAGCAGTTTGAATAATTGCTGCGTATAATTCCAGCGCTGTAGGGTTAGCGCTTGTTAGAGCAGGTAGAGAACTCAGTGGAATTTCTAATACTTTTGGTGTTCCTGAAAAGGTGGAGTTTGCGCCAAATAAATCGGTGATTCCAGGTTGCATACAATCTTATTTTTGTAAACGAATAAATCCGTTGTAGGCGTTAGCTAAATTTATGTAAATATTCCAGTTTTATGTAAAACCGGAAGTTTCACGGACGACGTTTAACCATTGCTGTGATTACGATTGATGCAACTTTAGGTAATACATGAAAAATAAAAACTTCCAGATTAACACCTCATAAGGGTTAATCCAGAAGTCGGATCATCAAAATAATTTTATGAAAAACAACCGCAACGGACAAGCATCTGTTTTTACGCTCGCTGAATATTCTAAAGTCCGCAGCAAGATTCAAAGCCAAAAGTACAAATTACTTTTAGACCTGGCTTGGTTTACTGGTGAAAGGTGGGGGGCGCTGATCCAAATGAAAATTACGGATCTTTACGATACTGAAGGCAACCCACTCAAAGTAATCACTTTTCGGGCCCGGACTCGCAAGGCTGTAGGAAAAAGAAAACCCAAAAAACTAGGCAAGTGCCAGTCCACCCAACTCTTCATGAAGTCTTGAAAGCATATACCCCAGACCCAGCAGATTCAGAGTGGCTTTTTCCTTCCAAAAGGGACTACACCGAGAACGAAGTTGTCAAACACATCTCACTCAGATATGCGGATATGGTGTTTCGTGAAGCTGTGCGGAAGGCTGGTCTGGAGAGTCGAGGTTTTAGTACGCATTCTACCCGCCGGAGCTTTACTACTCATCTTGCCAGAAACGGTGTCTCGTTGCGGATTATCCAAAAGCTCTTGGGCTACGCGGATTTAAAAATGCTGTCTGTGTACATCGATGTGAATGATTCTGAGCTTGAAGGCGCGATCGCAACTCTATGAACGCCAAACTCCTCCAATTGCAAATTGAAATTTTCTTCGAGCGCTTGCAGAAAGGGGAATACGACCATCCCTTATATTTAGCTATGGCACTGGAGAATTTAGCTTCTCAGGCATGGGATGAGGTAGACCGGGTTTACCCAGAATTGTGACAAACCGCAGTCGCGGCGGATAAACTCGAAGCGATACATCTTACTAACAGGTGCGAAACTGCGATCGCACTTCTCCCTAGAAAGTGCGATGCCTGCGGCGGGCTGCGCCTACGCATTTTTCATTGGTCATTGGTCATTGGGAATTGGGCATGTTGCAGGACTGAAGCCCTTGCGGCATTTCTGACAAAACCACCTTTGCACTAGTCTCTTGTCAGACAATTTATAACTACCGTTTTTAAAAATTAGTGTCGTTTGGTCACATCTTGGGCATGGTGGACGGCTCATGTTTCCAGCCTCGGATTAGGTTCTCAATTTCACATGGTAATTTACCATCCCAGATCCAAACTTCCACATCTGCCTTTTTGCGCTTGGCGATGATACTGTCCACGCTACCCAGGTAAAGGCGGTTTTTCTTCCTGCCTACCATCCAGCAATAGCGGTAATACCAATATTTATTACCAGAGCGCTCGACCCAGTATTTCTCTATCCAGTGGGTATCGTGTTGGGGCGCAACTTTTTTAGTATCAGTTAAAACTTGCGCCCCAACACTTTTGTACTGAAAGTCTGACTCTGAAATTTGCGCCCCAACACACTAATGGCAAAGGCGGTACACTTGGGGGCTTGGTTTCTCTTGGGGTGTATCGCCTCTAGCTCTGTGGCTTGGCTAGGGGCGCTGCATCCAGCTTTATTTCGGGTGATGTGGGTTATCTACATTATGTCTGGTGTTGCCCTTGCCCTTGCCCTGCTTACCGATGACGCGGTAAGACAGTTTCTTAAATTGTCTGAACCAGATTATTACGCCTTGTTAATTGCGATCTCCGTTTCGATTGTTCTGGGGGGGATGCTGTCATGGCTTCTCGGTGGCTGAAAACCAACTGTTTGTTAGCTAGTGCAACAGCTTTTTGGCTGACTGCACTTTCTCCAGTTCCCGCGATCGCAAAGGGAATTAGCTACAGTCTGGCGCTGGTGGCATCGGTGCAACTAGTTGGTGAATCGCGCCGCCTGATTGTGCAAGATGCCCGACGCGCAGCACTTGCAGCTATGAACCAAGAGCTAGAACAAACAGAAATCGCACTCCACAGCAAGAGCAAGCGCTTTATGAAATTTACGGCGCTGCACCGACTTACCCTAAGGAAGTTAGAGAGGCACTTATATAAGGAGCCAAGCGCAGAGCAGACAGGTGAAACTTCCACTTCCACTTCCGTAGATAAAGCCTTTTATTTAGCGATTAAAGGTCTGTTGGAAGTTAAAGGAGAGACTTATATGATTGAGCAAGTTTTAAAAATGGGTGGCCGTCGCTGGGAAGAGGGTAAGCGGCGATTGCAGCAGATATTGCAGCAAGGCAGGCAGGAAGAGTGGGACTGAAATTTAATTGCGATCGTGCTAGCAAATGAAGCGCGATCGCAGATGAAAAATCGATTCCAACAAGTAAAAAATAACACACAATTATGGCAATCAAAAACATTACTTATCAACGGGTACTAAACCTGGGAAATTACGAATCCAAGCGCCTAGAACTGTCTGAGGAAGTTTTCGAGGGGGATGACGCGGAAGAGTCAATCTCTCGCGTTATGGAGATGGTAGAGCGAAAAATTAGAGAAGATACTTCCACCAAAATTGAGGATGGAATCAGACAACTAAGAGTTGAATTGCGTGAACTCAAAAAGGAATATGAAACTGTTAAGTCATCATTAGAAACTCTGACAACTACGGAGGAGCCTAACCCGGATGATATCCCTTTTAACAATCAACCGGAGAATGTAACCGAGGATTTTTAAGAAGTATGACCAAACATGACACTTGGGTAAAACTCAAACCCGGCAATCCTTACGAGCCAATTTTAGACTTGTTCCCAGATGGCATGATACCCATGCGCGATCCATTTGCGCTGGAACGGGTGAACACGTCGGAGGGATTTATTGCTCTGTGGATTATCGACATGGAGCGCTTGAGCAGTTTCCAAGCCCAAGCCTTAGCCCAAATTATTGCCATCCACCACAACACCGATCCGCTTGAAGTAGCGCAAGAGGCAACTGCAAAAGGTGGCTTTGCTATGAATGCCAAATGGGTTGAATCTATGAAGTGTTGGGCGGAAGGGTTCGCCCGCACAAAGGAACTAAACGATTTTCTAGAAACTGTGCCAGATCCAGAAACGCCGGCAGGCGCTCAAGCTTTTACTGAATTTTGCAACAGTCAGCATGAGCGCTGGATTGAAGGGGATGAAGTGCCACCACCGATCAACTCAATTGAGGATATCGACCCCAGACTTAGGACACCGGAACTAGAGCAAGCTTTCAAGATGGTGAAAATTGAGCGTGTGATCGCTACTGGTAACTACTCAGTAATGGACGTTTTAACTGGTCGAGCAATGGTTGATGTTCTTAACCAAACTGACCCAGAAAACACATATTCATTAGTTGGATATGATGACGAATTTGATGAGGATGAAATTTATGAGTGATGAAATTCTGAATAATCTTGCATCAAATCAATGTTGTCCAGAGTGCAGTGGTTCTGATGTTGTTGTTGGTGTAGATATTGGGCAAGATGAATCACAGCAAGTTTTATTGCAGTGTCAAGACTGCTTTTGGGAACACAGAACTACATTAAAAAATATCCAAGATGCTGGTTTTTGTCCATCAATTCCTGTTGAAAACCTTCAGATTCATAGAACTATTATTCAGTTTGATGGTCAAACAGTCCTTCTAGAATTTACAGATTAAATCCGCCTGATGAATCACAAGCAATTGCGATCGCGCTACGGCGTGGGCTACCTGACACAGTAGCCGAAACGGTGGTATTATCCACCGTCGCGGACTGGAGTCCAACCCAGACGTACAGCACTGTTATCACAGCAGCTTAGGGCTTTTAACGCGAATCAAGCTGTATTTGGCTTTCATACATTCATAAGCTCGGCTGCTGTGATTGTGCTGTTTCCTTCCCTGTGTCACCAGAAGTTACCGCTTCTGGTTTTGCCTTGAGAGTGAACTAGGCTACTGGCCTTCGGGTGATTCGCAGGCATGGCATCAGGGACATAAGACAGAACCACCTATGGAGAACTGAATGATTAGAATTTTGGGACTTGATGTTAGCAAGTCCTCAGTTTCAGCTTGTCTGCTTTTGGAGAAGCCCGAAGACCCACGTCAATTTTATTATGAATGTCCATTTTTGAAGTTGAGCGCTGATGCAAAAGGTATTCAAGATTTACTCGCGCTCAATGCGGACATTGCCTTGCTCGAACCAACTGGCAATAATTACAGCAAACTTTGGGGTACTCACTTGGCACGAAGCGGGGTAGAAGTTCGGTTGGTTGGTCATAAAGAACTGAGAAATTATCGAGCCAATCACCTAGTACTACCAGATAAAGATGATGATGCCGATGCTCTGGCACTCGCCTGTTACTACTTCGATTACCACCCAGATCCACGCCGATTTATTCAAATTCGTGATCATGTCATTGTCAAAATCCGCGAATTGGTACTGAGACTGGCTCACCTTAACCGTGTGCAATCTCCGATCATGAATCGTATTCGTCAGGATTTGGCCTGGCAATTTCCAGAAGTTGCACATACGAAGTCCCGGCGGGGTGAATCAGGTCTTGCGCCTTTACTGTGGGGCTGGCTTGCTGGTGAACGCAAAAGTACGCGCTATGACCGTCTCTATTCCCAAAGCGTGGGACTGGGCATTACCGACACTGTTCGAGAACACGCAAAACGCATCTGTGACCTCCAGCGTGAGGAACACGTCATCGAGGGAGAGTTAAGAGAATTGCTTGCTGATGCTCGGTTTGACCATTACCGCACAGTTTTTAAACGGTTTGGATTTGGCGATCGCTTAACTGCGATCGTTCTCTCCCAGATTTACCCCATTGAGGGATTCTTGCTAGATGGCAAGCCAGAGGTGAGGATACGCCAGGGGCGAAATTCTAAAAAGCCTACCAAACGCCACCTTTCACTGAGAAGATTTCAGAAAGCCCTCGGCGCTGCCCCCTCAATGGAAGCATCCGGCGATAGCCGCAAAGCTAAAGTAGTAGGCGGATCAGATTTGTGTCGTAAGTCTCTTTGGCAGTGGGTTTTTACTCGGATCGAGCCTCATCGTTCGCGCCTCAAAAATAATATTGGCAAAACATTGGGTGAACAGTTAGATACTGAAAAAGCGGCGGGTCGTCCGGTGAAGCTGGTTAGAAATCGCATTGCCGCCAAAGGAGCAAGGTTACTGTTTCGTGAATTGGTTAAAGGCTTGAAGTGACAAAAAAGGAATTTTGCAATGCCGCAGCAATGGTATGGTTGCCCCAAGTGTTCATCTTCTCAATATAAAAGGCGTGACTTTGATGAAATCGACGCAGTAAGAATATTGTTCTACTGTGTATGTGGGCATATCTTCTCAAATCCTTTGTTGTTTTGGATTGATAAAGAACCGTTGCCAGAGTACGACCTTGATTATCAAGACCCGCGAGAATACCCCGATTGGGGTTAAATGAGACGAAATGGAGATTTTGACTAATGGATCAAAGTACTAGCAACGCAGCAAAACACCGATTCTGCTGCATTTGTGGAAGGTATTGCAAAGAGGATGAGCAGTACTTTCCTGAGTCTGTACACTGCCTTTGGTGCTACACCCTGCAAGATTTCATCAAGCAGAAGCGATTTTTCATAATTCCCCACACCGCTAAATCACTAGAGTGAATGTATCTTCCGGTTTACCTAGTTACCTTAGATGAGCGAACAAATAACATCGTAGTAATAGCAGGTGAAGAGACAGTTGTAGTAATTAATGCAGAAGCAGAGGTTGATTATGAATAAGCCTAACTTTAGAGAAATGACACGCAAGCAATTGCGAGATTATATTTTACAAAATCGTGGCGATAGCGAAGCAATTCACGCCCTAGCATTACACGTTCAGTCTAATGGCAAACGTCTCAATTCAGTAGATGAACTACAACAAGTTATCCAAGAAAAACGTAACCAAGGCTTAGAGCCATAGTTAAAAAACAAATCATCACTCTGTTAGAGAGCAATGCGATTTTGTTAGGTTGTAGCGAATAAAGCTGGGAAATAAATTGCTTAACCAACTTCCTCGACCTCTACAATTTTTCTAGAATAGTATTGGCTCACCAGAGACGATATGAGAATTTTGAGATGTCTGCAATCTAGTTTGAACACTATCAATGATAGCCGTCCAATCGGCATCTTTGTTCCATTCAGAGCGAATTCTGGTTTTAGTCGCCGCGTCGTAGAGGTTACAAAAAACCACATTCTCTTTTCCAGCAATTGCAGCGATAATCAGGGGCTTGGAAAAGTCTTGGACACATGATGCAGCTAAAAGGAAAGTTTTAGCAAAGTTTGTTTCTATACCAGTCCTAACAACATAAACTTCATCCGCCCTAACAACGATGTGTAACTTAACGTTGTCCTTTCCCTTAAATTCTGTCGTTTTTAATTTCAGTTCAGATATATACCCAGTTAGCCCTGTTTGGTGGACAGGAATAGTTTGATCATTATTGATATCGTAGTTATACCAGAGGTAGGATTCTCCGTTTAATTCTCCGCTTTTCACATGCAAATAGATAGGTTCTGGCGGGTTACAAAGACCTAATTTCATTTCAGCAACCATGTTTTACATTCCTTTAATAAAGATAAAATTTTTCAGATATTCCGTCAAATCAATAGGTTTTAAAATTGTGCTTTAACTGAAGAGAAATAATAAATATACAAAAGGGCATCTACAAGAGATGCCCGTCATGCAGGAAAACCCCAAAGGGTTGTCCCTACACCTTCCCAACAATCAGCAACAGTAACTAATTAGGTATTAGTTACACTCACAGACGTGAATATAGTAATCTTATTAACTTGAAACTCTAAATGTCCCCAGTGCATACACTGAAAATAAAATGATGGATATTTAAAGTTGCTGTTTGTCATTTCCTGACTCATTTGGATGAGATGCAAGCCTATCATGTAGGTTATAGCGATATACGACTCCACAAACAGCAGCCAAAATTAACCATGAAAATGCATTCAAACGAAAATCGAATATGATTACATCCACTGTATTCAATAGAACCCACCCAACAAAAGCCAGAAGATAGCTGAAAAATATCAATCTGTCTTCTTTATTTATATATTTTGACTTTCGGAATAATTGAATACCTCTAATCAAAATCCAAGCGAGTAAGCTAAAAAATAACAGAGCGCTGGGAAAACCAGTTTCAGCAGATAACATCAAAAACAAGTTATGGGGATGACCTAAGCTAGTATGCATCTGCGCTTTGTAGAATGTACTAAAACTATGTAATCCCCACCCAGTCCAAGGATGTTCCTGAGCTAAAGACCAGGCAAACTGCCACTGAGTTTTTCGCATTAAAGCGACTGGTCTACCTGGATACATGTCATCATTTAATCTTGCCCAAAAGAAGGCAGGAACGTATTGACGAAAAAATTGAGCGACTGGCAAGGGAGCAAAAGCTGCCAAAAGTACACTAGAGATGATCGCAGCGACGCCACCCACAAGAATTTTCCAACCTTGGTAGAGTGCATAAGCTAAACAGGCAAAAATAGCGATCGCCCACCCATTACGCGAGTTAGTAAAAATTAAGGTGATGAAATTTGTAATCATCGCCACGGTTAGGAAGAGAAAGGGGAGTGGGGAGTCGGGAGTGGGGAGATGGGGGGGATGAGGGAGATGGGGGGGAAATGACTGTTTATTTTTGATTCTTAGTTGCTGATAGTTTTCTACCCACAACCCTAAATTAAGAATGAAAATTATCGCTAGATAAGCTCCGAAGGTGTTAGCGTGCAAGAGGAGGGAAGCGATGCGACCTGGCGGATTTCCTCCTGGTACAATTATCCAATTCAATACAACCCATAAAATCTCTAAATTCAAACTCCAGCCCAAAAATAACTGCCCCAAGCCGATAATTACCAAGGGAATAGAACCGATCACCAAAACCCAAGCCATTTGCCGCAATTGGGTAAATGTTTGAATCAGGGCGCTATGGGCAACGAAAAGTAAAAAGAAGGGTAATAAATTAAATAAGCCGAGGAAAGCTAATGTCTTACCATCGGCAAACCCAGCACTTATGAGTAGCAAAACACTCAAAAGGGCAAACCCCCAGTTGAGGGGGCGGCGACTAATTTTATGGGATTGTTTCAACCAAGTTATTAATGATACAAAACCGATAGTCACAGCCCCCACTAAAGGACTCAATGGGAAGATTAACAGTGCCCACAGAGAGTAGTTCCAAGCAGATTGCCAACGAGACTTAAAATAGTCAAAAACCTTGTTCAAGCTGGCTCCCAACATTCCTGACGAGTGAGGCGAATTTGAGCTAAGGTGAAAATAGTCGGGATGATCCTACCGTAGTTAGTGGCGATCGCTCTCCACCCTAAATCTGCAAAAAACCAAGTCCACATTATCGGCCCAATCACAGCAAACATAGTGCGAGCTGCCCCATAACGAGCTGCGCTCATAGTCATACCCCGTCGAGCCATTTGCATACTTACATAGCTTTGAAATTGCGTTGCAGCTGCTTCTGAGCCTGTAATTGCCGCTTGTTTTGCTACTTCATAAGTAGCAAAGTGGATGGCAAATTGACGGGCAATTTGCTTAAGTACAAATGGCTGGAGCATGGAAGTAACAGCGATCGCACTACCGCCTTTGAAAAGTAACCCCAAGGGGTCACGTTGCAATAAAAGTGGTAGCGGTTCTTTTAGTTCTGATTTGACAAGCTGACGCTGCACCTGTACAGTCAATTTTTGCTTTTCCTGTTCAGGCAATTTTTTCCACACCTGTCCTAGCAGATGCAAAAATACTTCTGCTTCTAAATCAATGGTTGCCAGCTGATTAGAATAGGGAATTTTTAGATACTTACATACGTGAATTAATGCTTCTCGGTAAGTTACCTGGCCTGTGCGTCCCCGCAATACTGTCATTCCGTCTGCCGCTAAAAAGCGAAAGCGACCCTCTAATGCATCTAACCAAGCTTTGCGGTCTTGGCTTTGCACTTCGATGGGTTCGGGTGTGTGTACATAGTCTAGAGGATTGAACTTACGACTAAATAGAATTGCCGTTAAATCTTGCAATTCTTCTTCGGTTGCTAACTCTAGCGCCGCCCTCATTTCATCCAATTTCTCTTTCTCCCTTCTATGCAGCTTTGTGTACCTTATTCTACTATTAGCTTTCAGCAGTCATTAGTAGTAATTTTGTCCTTTGATAATAACGAATAACTAATGACCAATAACTAAAACTAATGACTAGGGACTATTGACTCATGACTGATATTGCAGTGATTGGTGCCGGAATAGCTGGTTTAGTCTGCGCCCAGCAGTTAAGTCAAGCCGGATATTCGGTGCTAGTGGTGGAAAAGTCCCGTGGTTTGGGAGGAAGGCTGGCTACACGCCGCTTGCATGGAACTTGCGCGGATCATGGGGCTTGTTACCTGAAGCCAAAGGGTGAATTATTTAAACGTTTTGTGGAGATATTGCGATCGCGCCATATCCTGGAGGTTTGGACAGAGGAGGTTTACGAACTCACCGCAGGCACTCCTTTATCTGAACCCAAAAACCGCAGTCCGCGATATGTTGCACCTGAAGGGATGAGTGCGATCGCTAAATCCCTCGCCCCAGGTCTAGAAATATTACTGAATCAGCGTGTCATTGCTATTACCCCAACTGTAGAAAATAGTTGGCGCTTGACTCTTGAATCTAGCAATGAAGAATTAGCTGCAAAAGCTTTAGTTGTCGCCATTCCTGCACCCCAAGCTGTGATGCTGTTGGAACCTTTAGGCGAAAGTGTGTTAGATGCTGTCTTTCTTGATAATCTGCGTTCTGTAGAATTTTATCCCTCGATTAGTGCGATCGCTGGATATTCTTCCACATCCCAACCACTCCCTCAGTGGAAAGCTCTAACTTTTGTGGATGATCCTGATTTAGCATGGATTGGTTTGGACAGTAGCAAGCGTCCTAACTCTCAGCAACCACATTTTGTGGTGCAAAGTAGCGCTGATTTCGCTCAACGCCATCTAGAATCCCAGGATTTACAACCTGTCGGACAGCTTATGTTGCAACGAGCAGCTAAATCTCTGTCCCTTCCTTGGCTCAATACTCCCGAATGGATGCAAGTACATCGTTGGCGTTATGCCTTTCCTAGCCGTCCTTGGCATGAAGCTTTTTTGTCTGCCGGAACTCCCTTACCTTTAATTTGCTGTGGTGATTGGTGTGGCGGCAATCTTGCCGAAGGTGCGATGCTTTCTGGATTAGCTGCTGCTGATGAAATTAATAATCAGTTGGGTCATTCACCTTTAGATAATGTGAACTTTCTAAACGTTTTTGTCTGATCCCTTCATCTGTCGCTAGACTGATTTTGCCGTCTAGCGAGTCGCTATTTTCTGAGTTCCTAAATCAACATACAATAAATAAGTTTTTTAGATGAAATAGCAAAACTTGCCGCAACTCTAAAAAGTGATGTAAATTAACAACAGAGCTTAACTTCATTAAAACCTTGTTCCTAATTCAAGTTGTTTTATTGCCGTTAATCTTGATCCCCTAGCCTTTATGCTGCGTTTTATGTAGATTTCTGCCAAAAAGGCAGAAGTTTGAAATAATTAGGATTATAAATATAAAATATCGCCAGCTTACCAGCATATTGGACGCTGCTTTAGAAAGTTCTGCTGTCAAACAGTATAGTTTTAACTAATATAAGCGAAGCCAAATGTCTGATATTATACCAAGATAAAAGGCTAGTTTCAGTGTCTATTGCTTCTGTCAGTAGAATCACTTCTAACTGATTGTGATGATGACGTTACCATCTAAAAAATTTGTTTTTTCCACAAATCATTGACCGGATTAAAAACAATACGATTCAGTTAAGACTTGATCCTCCCTATCCCTCCTTAAAAAGGTGGTAATTTAGCCATTTAATTATCGGGAAGTTGGGGGGATCTTCCAGGGCAAAATATCATGAACACCAAGCCTATTGGGATTAAAAAAGGAGTTTAAAAATAATGAAAACGGTCGTCAATTTAACACAGCAATCGATAGTAAGAGAGATTGAAAGTGTTTTGGATACATATCCATACCATCCATATCAAGAAGCCTTTGCGATTCCTGACTTACGCCAAGAGTTAATTACTTTTGTCCTCAACCGCATTCCCTCTTTTTATAGCGCGATGTCTGACGGACATATTTCGCTAGCGGAGGCTGAAGAAGGAAGCTTGGCTTATTACAAATTGCCTCGTAAACCTTTAGAGCAGCAACTACATTTACAGAATTTGATTCACCAAGGCATTTGTTTAATCGTTCAAGAAAAGTCAGATTGGATTAGCCATCGTGTTTGTGAAACAGTTCAATTAGCTGGTGAACCCTCTCACTGGTTTGGTTAACGAAAATCTTTAGTCATTAGTCATTTGTCCTTAGTCATTGGTATGAATGACTAATGACTTCGATTTCCCCACGGTTATGAAAACCAGCGATCGCGGGAGCGTGTTAGAAAGACTTGCGATGTTTTCGTAGGCGTGGGATTAGTTAATATTTTTTTACGTATATTCCTCTTGAGGTGTAAACTTTGACAATTACTAGGTTCAAAGGATATTCCCAGGATATGAGAAAAATAACTGCTTTAATGGTGGTAAGTATTACCGTGGCTGTCGGGGTGGGAGCATTAACGCCCAAAGTCACTAATGCCCAATTATTTTACCCACCAGCAAGCGATCGCCATTCATTAATGGTAATCGGTCAAGGGGTGGTGAGAGTGCCAGCAGATACAGCCGATATTGAATTGGTATTCAGTAGCGGAGGTAGCAATGATGAGTTACAAACACAACCATCATCTCTACCCCAAACCCGCCGCATATCCTCACCAACTCTACTTTTTAATTACAAAACAGCAGCAGAATCTTTACCAAACAAAAAATCACTAACTAAAGCAACTCTCCAGCCTGTAGTTAATAGCCTAGTTGCCAAAGGAATTAGTGCTGATAAAATTCAAGTGCAAATTAACGCTAATTCCAGTGAAAATAACGCCAAGATATTGGTGAGACTAGAAAAGCCAACACGCGATCGCGTCGAGGAAATTGTAGGTACAGCGAATAAAGCAACAAGCGAAATTGAAAACCTTTCCGTCAAGAGTGTGGGCGTTGAGTACGCAGTCAATGACTGTCAGGCTTTGCAGAGTTCAGTTTACCAATCTGCAATGAAAGACGCTCAAAGCCGCGCTCAAGCTTTAGCAACTGCTATGGGTGCTAAACTTGGTACTCCTTCTGTAGCCGAGCCGTTTTACACATTGTTGTATCCCTCATGTAGTTCCAAAACTGGAGTTCCTTTACCGTCATTTGCTAGTTTTTTATTATCACCGGCTTATAATCCAGATGCTCCAGCAGAAGTAGAGATGAAAAAGGATATTTTTGTGACATATACAACTAAATAAGTATTTATATTAGATGCGATCGCACTTTAATTGAGTCAAGATTTAAGAGTGCGATCGCTTAAGTATTTTGCTTGACCATAAACACTCACTGTTATAAGTTAGGACTTACGCAAAAATTGCTAAAAAGCTTAATTTCTCGAACCGCCAAGACGCCAAGAGCGCCGAGAATTCGTAGAGTGTGCGTAAGTCCTAAAGTAAGTTGATATAGGAATCCGGTTTGATTTGGAGAAAATATACGTAGGATGTGTTAGCACGGAGAGTACGGCATCAAACTCGTGTTCATAGTGCGTTACGAACTCCGTTCTAACACACTCTACAATACTTAATTTCGTTCAAAAATCAAATAGTAATCCTATAGAATATCAATAAGTTATAGTTAAATATAAAAAAGTTACGATGCAATAGTAATCCTAAATCATTCATGAAAAGTTAGATCACCGACTTCTTTAAGAAGTCGGTGATCTGGACACTGCGAATTTTCACAAATCAGATAGGATTGCTATATAGTATGCGTGTTCATAATAAAATTAAAAATCCACTTGAGTTTAGATTAGATAGGTAATTTGAAACTCAAATAATGAAAAAACTCCAGAAATATTTGTGGCAAATCTGGAGCCAGGAAAGATACGCATTTACCTATACCAAATTTTCACCGTAAGAGAATCCTACGTCATCAGGGTATACACTCAAATGTAGATAAAAATCTATGAGGACAAACCAATGTGCTTCTCGTTTACCAACTTCTCTATCGGAAGTAACGCAAAACAGCCCCAGTTAATCTGAGGCTGTTTTGCGAGAGTTGTTTGGCAGGAGGGGTACATCAATAACTAATGCCCCATATTTAGATATAGATAGTTCAGTATACATTCCTATTCAGCCGTATTTTGGCATATCCGGATGATTTGGAAAATTGTGTAGGCGCAACCCGTCGTAGACATCGCTTATTTCTAAAAAGAAACTCCAGATGCCTTAAACGCATCTGGAGTAGTAACAGGTTTCTAACATCAATCAATTTTGACCGATGCGATCGCCCGATGTCGTTAGGGTATATACTCAAATCTATTTATGTCTGTTCATCCGCAAATCGACAAGCAAATTACCTTCTTTTATACCCATAATCTCAATGCATCTAGGGAATTCTACGAACAAAAACTCGGTTTGGAGTTATGGCTCGATCAAAGAACCTGTCGAATTTATACTGTCAGTGGTTCTGGATACTTAGGTTTGTGTCAAACAAGCGAAATATCAACTCCTCCAGCCGACAAGCAATCAAGTGTCATTTTTACCTTGGTAACACAGCAGGTAGATGAATGGTTTGAATATCTTAAAGAACGTGGGGTTGAATTTGAAAAACCACCTACACTAAACGAAAAGTACAACATTTACCACTGTTTTTTACGCGATCCCAGTGGTTATTTAATTGAAATTCAACGTTTTGAGACTACCAACAAAAAAGACATGACTAAATAAGTGATGTCTAAAGGTCTAAATTACAGGGCAGGATTTGTATCTGACTTTTCAAGGTATCTGTAAAACCTTCTCCTTTTAGGCTACGGTGTACACACAAGTCTTACCGCAGCCTAATAAATCTCGCACTGCGTTTCTATTCCGCCTCGGAATGAATTCCAAGTCTCATCGCTGAACTTCAGTTCTGGGCGGGATATCGGTGAGTGTGACAGTTTGACTCTGACAAAAATGGGGGTAGAGGACGACTTGTGTATACACGATAGCCTAAAAAAAGAAAGACTTTAAATTTCCCCCTAACTACCTCAGCAGATAGTGGAGACTCTGGGTTGGTGGACAGGTTTAATTACTGCTTTCGTTGGTTTTACAGTATTTGGCATTGAAGCCATCGGCTTGGAGATAGAAAACCCCTTTGGTTACGACGCTAACGACTTACCTCTAGATGCGATTTGCGAGACAATGAAACGCAATATTGACGATTTAATTACTCTGACTCCAAATGCGCGATCGCATCCAGGTAATTTGACTGATGATAAAAGTTGAGATTGGGAATAAATTACAAGGCTTTGTTATCGCTGGCAAGTCCCATATTTTTGCGTCCATCTTCTTTCGCAGTAATATATAAACGCGAAACTATCTCTTCATTGGTGGATGTGCAATGATGCCTGTACGTCAAACATTATCAAAGCCTGATATCCAACTTTCTTACTTAGAGTGGAACCAAGGGCAAGAACCCTTACTGCTGTTACACGGCTTAGGCGACCATGCTCTAGTGTGGTCTAGTTTAGGAGATTACTTAGCGGCAGACTACCACATAGTTGCACCAGATATGCGTGGACACGGGCAAAGTAGTAAGCCTGAGAGAGATTATAGCTTTGAAAGTGCGATCGCAGACCTCGAAGCACTCATAGATCATCTCGGATGGACATCTGCCCATATTGTAAGTCATTCGTGGACAGGCAAATTAGCCGCCATCTGGGCAAGGCAAAACCCAAAGCGTTTGCGGAGTATAATTCTAGTCGATCCAATTTTTATTTGGAAAATGCCCAGTCTTTTCAGGGTAACTTTTCCTATGTTATATCGCTTCTTGCCTTTTCTCAAAAGCATGGGCCCCTTTGCCAGTTATGAAGAAGCCGAACAACAAGCACAGCAGTTAAAGCAATATCAAGGATGGAGTTCCTTACAACAGCAAGTTTTCCAAGCAGGAATAGAACAAAAACTCGATGGTAGTTGGGGCAGCAAATTTACCATAGCTGCCCGCGACGGGATTTTTGAAGCAGTAATGCAAGTGCCTGGTTTTACAATTCCTCTTGAAACCCCTGCTATCTTCATCCAGCCACAACAAGGCTTGAACCGCCAAGATTGGCAAATTAAACCATACAAAACCTATCTTAAAAACTTACGCATCTGTCAAGTTCCCGGCAATCATTGGCCGTTTTTGACACAACCAGAGGCATTTAACCAAACTGTAGCAGCTTTCTTGGCAGAACACAGATAGAAAATCAATTATTGGACGGGATTATCATACAGCAACAGAAGAATTAATAGGAGTGATGTCTAGCGAGATTGGGCATGGGGCATTGGGCATTGGGCATTGATTATTCCCCCATCTCCCCCATCTCCCCCATCTCCCCCATCTTCCTCATCTCCCCATTCTCCATTCCCCATTCCCCACTCATGAGCCTTTGTATCAATCCCGTTTGCCCTAAACCAAACCATCCGGATAATTATCAAAACCGCTTTTGTCAAAGTTGTGGTTCCCATTTGGAATTGCTAGGGCGTTATCGGGTAACGAGCCTATTGAGTGACAAAACAGGGTTTAGTAAAGTTTATGAAGCTTATGAAAAAGATACCCCTAAAATTCTCAAGATACTCAAAGAGGATTTATCAGGCGACGCTAAAGCAGTAGAACTATTTCAGCAAGAAGTAACCGTATTAGAACAACTCAAGCATCCCGGCATTCCCAAAGAGGATAGTTACTTCCAGTATCAAACCCGAACTGGTTTAGTGTTGCATTGCATTGCAATGGAAAAAATCGGTGGATACAACTTAGAACAGTGGTTAAAGCAGCAGCAGAATTATCCTATTTCGCAGGAACAAGCTATAGCCTGGTTAAAACAGTTGCTAGAAATTTTGCATTTAGTGCATAATAAACAGTACCTACATCGAGATATTAAGCCATCTAATATAATGATTAGATCCCCCCTTGGTAAGGGCTGGGGGGATTTGGTACTAATTGATTTTGGCACTGCCACTGAAATTGATAGAACCTACCCAGACAAACTCAACAACGGCGACGGGATGACAGCACTGATGTCATCTGGCTACAGCGCTCCAGAACAAATGAATGCTCAAGCAGTACCGCAATCAGATTTCTTTGCCTTGGGGCGCACATTTGTATTTTTACTCACGGGATACCATCCTTTAGATATGTATGATGTGCAGCAAAATTTATTGAACTGGCAAAATCATGCAATCAATATCTCACCCTTACTATTGAATTTAATTGATTGGCTCACAGCACCAGATATAGAAAAGCGTCCCGCTAATGCTCAAGAGATTTTACAACGCCTAGAAGAAATTGAAAACCAACTAACAGAAACTACTCCTGAAAATAGTAATTTAGTAAAGGATAGTAATATCGAACAATTGCCACCACTAATTACTAAAACTTCATTTGCTCCACATAAACAGCCAGAAGAGGTACCACTACTAAAATTTTTTGCAGCACTGCTAGTGATCTTAGGATTACTTAGTATAGTGGCTTTAGCAACACGTACATCAAAATTTTCTGTAAGGCAAAATTATGGGCAACCACCAGAAAAAAAAGGTAATATTGATTATTTTCCTTATCAAGAAGGTAGGGATAGTCAGGGGAGGGTAGCCGAATTTAATATAGCTGTTTTATCAGTAGAATATAAATGGGTTTTAGGTAGTAATTTTCAAATTAAATATAATGATGAAATTATTAGTCTTGACCTTTTAAATTTAAACTTAGAACAAGAACGTATACAGAATATAATGGAAGACCCTAGTGAGATTATCTCTGTAGGTACAGTTTCTTGCAAAGGTAATATAGAAACTCAACAGCGAATGGCTTTAGAACGTTCCAAACAAATACAATTTTTAGTAAAAAAATTATTTATTAATACACAAAGCATCAAAGGTTATCGTTTATTAAATTTGGGACAATTTCAACGGAGTGATTGTCAGACAAATCAAGATTTAACTAAATATCAGAGAAATATTATAATCATTGGTGTTAAAAAACAATCAGCAGGTGTCATTCTCGATGAAGCATTACGAAATAGGTTAGAAAATAAACCTTTTGCTGATTTTAAGTTAGAAGATTATTCTTTGGGGACGCCAGAAAAGTTTAAGACAATACCGAGTAATTTATAAAAACTCTAGCAAATACATCAGTGCATAGGCGTAACCCAATACGGTTCGGTTAAAGGGCAAAGGGAAAAGGGGAAAGGTTTTCAATACATCCTTTACCCTTTACCCCTTACCCTTTCCCCAGACCACAAGGAAAGTGAAAAATGCTTATCCGAACCGTATTGCCTCATCCGCAGCCTTCAAATTTCCTCGACTTAGCCAAGCTCTGGGGTGATAAACTTCCTAATTATAAATTGCTCATGCTCCCATACCAGAATACCGCTTTAAACCTGCACGCCAAAGAAAGCGATTCGCACCCAAAAACACTAATATCCATCCCACCATTGACCCAAACCCTCGCCCTATATCCACGGGTAGCCCTACCAAAAGACTCGCAGGAAAATCGATTAAATAGGGAAAAGGCGTAAACATCACTATTTTTCGTACAGGTTCTGGAAAAAGCTCTAAAGGTGCTATCAAACCAGATAAAAATAGATAAAACAACAACCAAAAATTTTCTAAAGCGCTAGCCCGTTCTGTCCAAAAGGCAAACATGGCAAAAGTGTACTGAATTGTAAACCGCAAAGCAAAAGCTAGTACCGCCGCCAATATAAACAGCAAAAATCTACTCAAACTTGGTACCCAAAAAGCTTGTGGATAAAGAATAAAAAATAATCCCACTAATAGAAAAGCAAACGTTAGCCGAGCAAATCTTTCAGAAATATGAGATGCAACGTGATGCCATCCTGGGTCGAGCGGTTGTAGTAACTTGGGCGAAAGCTTGCCTTCCACTACCTCTCTTTCAAACTCCCAAATTACCCAAACAACTGTTAATTGTCTAATTATGAAAACTGTGATGAAGTAACGAGCAAAATCTACAGGTGATAGCCCAAACTGCCCCCCTTGTGCTGCCTGTATCCAGACGCCCATAAGGATAATCGGCAAAGACCCAGCCAAAACCCATAAGATTAGTTCTGCTCGATACTCAATCATATAGGCGTAGTATACTGACAGCAAAGTTAAGGCTTTTCTGATTATCCGCTTCATTTATTCACTTACCGCTACAAAAATTACCCAGAATTCTCCACAGACGCGATTAATCGCGTCTATCTTGTACAGACGCGATTAATCGCGTCTCTACACAACACCCGCCTGAAAAACTCGTCCAATCACTTCTTCCACAGGCGGTTCAGTAACTGTTAAATCAATTACCTCCAAATCTGTCAAAATCTGAGAAACGGTGCGGGTGAGCGCCTCTCTAGATACCATAAAATGCACCGATCGCCCTTCTAAGTGTTGCACATCACCATAGGTCATAAGTTTTTCTATCGGTAGAGGTTGGGCTAACTCTATATGAACTTCCCGATATGGGGCAAAACGTTCTAGTAGTCCATCTAAACTACCGTCATACATTAGCCTTCCCTCGTGAATCAACAGCACTCGTTGACACAAAGCTGTGATATCAGCCATGTAATGACTCGTCAACAGCACTGTAGCTTGATAACGCTGATTGTAGTCGCGCAAAAAATCGCGCACTGCTACCTGAGCATTTACATCTAGTCCCAGCGTTGGTTCATCTAGGAATAATACGTGGGGACGGTGCAAAAGTGCTGCTAGCAATTCTGCCTTCATCCGTTCACCCAAAGATAGTTTCCGTACTGCTTGGGTAAGTTTGCCTTCTAGGGAAAGCATCTCTGTTAGTTCTCCCACCCGCCGTTGGAACTCTTTATCAGAGATGTTGTATACAGCAGCATTAATTCTCAAAGAATCCAGTGCTGGTAAGTCCCAAATTAGCTGCTGCTTTTGCCCCATTACCAAGGTAATTTTTTGCAAAAATGCTTCTTTGCGATGAAACGGAATTTGTCCAGCAACTTTGACTGTACCGCTAGAGGGATGAATCAGCCCCGTGAGCATTTTGAGTGTGGTAGTTTTACCAGCACCATTTGGGCCCAAAAACCCCACTACCTCACCAGGGGCAATTTCAAAGGAAACATCCTGAACTGCTTTAATTGTGCGGTAGGTGCGGCGAAAAAAGTGGTTGATTGTACCTTTAATACCCGGACTTTTAACTGCTACTGGATAAGATTTAGTCAGGTTTTCAGCAATGATGATTGACATATTTTTTATATTAGAAATTAAATTTTAGATTTTAGACTTCGGCATGAGCGCTCAGTCAAAGGCTTTTTCCTTCAACCCAAAATCCAAAATTCAAAATCTAAAATGGTTTTACCGTAAACGTCCCGATCGCAATGTACTAATAATTAACCACAAACCCAATAAACTAGCGACTGCAAACAGGGTGGTGCTTAAAAAAGATAACTGTGTTGTCTGCGCTCTGGTGGAAATAATTGCTGCACCCATAATCAGTGAACCCACTAGTATACTAAAAGATAGTCGGTTCGCTGCATCGTCCATAGTGCGCCGCACGCCATCTAAACCCCGCAGCGATAAATTCCACTGTAAGGTTTCCGAGGTAACTCGGTCTAATAACAGTTCTATTTGGCGGGGAGATTGGAGAGACAGACTTTTAATATCTAAGGCTGTCCGTAATAGCGATCGCACTGGATTATCGCCTAGTAATTGCCGACGAAACAAGTCTGTAATTAATGGTTTTACTTCATCAAAAAAGTTAAGCTCCGGGTTGAATGTCCGCGCTACACCCTCTAAATTCGCTAGGGTTTTCGCATACAAACCCATATTGCTAGGTAATCTAATTTTATTGTTGCGGGCAACTTGTAAAACTTCATAAATTATCTGACTGAAGTTTATTTCTGTGAGGCTGACATTGTGATATTTTCGCAACATGCGATCGTAATCATTTTCTAACCGCGACAAAATTACTGGTTGAGCAGAATCTGAGAGTTGCAAAGTTAATTGAGCGCACCTTTGAGCATCTAAATCAACGATCGCTAACAACATTTCTGTTAATATCTGCTGTGTACGGGGATCAAGTCTTCCTACCATCCCACAGTCTAAGAGGGCAACACGACCATCTTTGAGATAAAACAAGTTCCCCGGATGGGGATCAGCGTGAAAAAAGCCATCAATATATAGTTGCTGGAAAAATACCCGAAATAACAAAGTAGTTATTTCTTTACGCTTGAGGGCAGAGTCTTTAACGTTAGGGTCACTATCCAAATCTGCCGCCAGGAAAGGTACTCCATCGAGCCATTCCATCACCAGTAATTTTGCTGTGGTCAATTCCCAGTTAATTTCCGCAACCACTATTTGCGTGGGATCATACCAGCGACTTTTAGATAAATTGCGTCGCAGTTGGTCTGTAAAACCCGCTTCTCGTGTAAAATCTAACTCGGCTTCTAGAGCTTTGGTGAATTCTTCCGCGATGGATTTAATTTCATAAGTTTGCCCAAACTCAGTCCGCGCCACTAAATCGGCAATGCCTTGAATTAAAGCAATATCTTGGGCGATGGTCAGATCAATTCCGGGACGTTGCACTTTCAGAGCAACTTCTCGACCATCTATTAATGTAGCTCGATGTGTCTGAGCAATTGATCCTGCTGCTACTGGAATCGGGTTAACTGTGCTGAAAGTTTCTGCTAGTGGAAGTTTTAATTCTTTACGGAGGATTATTTCTATCTGTGACCAAGGAACTGGTGGTACTTCGTCTTGTAGGGTTGATAGTTCCTCAATGTAGCCAGCGTTCAGTAAATCTGGACGTGTAGACATTAGCTGGCCAAGTTTGACGTAAACTGGCCCCAAGTCTACCAGGATATTTTTTAAAACCGCAGGTGTAGGTAGCTGGGGTTCATCAGCTTTGCCACCAGTAAGTAACCTTCGCATATAGTCCCAGCCATTGCGAAGGAATACTTCAAGAATTTCTCGTTGACGGGGAACAGTTTGGGTGAGGAACATTTTTGAGAGTGGGGAGTGGGGAGTGGGGAGTGGGCATTGGGCATTGGGCATTGGAATGGGGATATGAGAAAGATGAGGTGGACAATGAAAGAATTTTCTCAATGCCCCATGCTCCATGCCCCATTCCCAATTCCCAAAGTCAAGTTATAATGGGAAAATAGGCTTTTTCGCCTCTACCAAGGGTTTTAACTTTTATAGCAGGTCGGTAAATCGGGAATCGCTTTGGAGAATTTTAAGGATCTGCTTGATTTCCTGGGTACGTTCTTTTTTAACAACGAGGGTGACATTGCGATCGCGCACAATCACCACGTCCTCTAAACCAATTGTAACAACTACATCCTCTGGATTTGAGGCGTAAATAATCGCCCCCTGCGTATCTAAACCTACGTGCGTAGCAAGTTCTACATTGGGAGTATCTTCCGTTTTCAGTAAGCGTTCGATCGCATTCCAATCTCCTAAATCATCCCAACCAAAATCAACTGGCAAAACGTATGCTAGAGTTGTCTTTTCCATTAGCGCATAGTCTATACTCTTCTTAGGCAACTGGGGATAGATATCAGGGCCATGTTGTTCTAAAGGTTCGATAATTTCTGGTGCATGGGTATGTAGTTCCTTGAGAACAACCCCTGCCCGAAAAACGAACATTCCACTATTCCAGCTAAAGCGTCCCGTAGATAAAAAAGTCTCTGCCGTTTCCCGGTCGGGCTTTTCAGTAAAACGGTTGACGTGATAAGCTGGCAACTCATTAAAGCTACCTATTTTTTCACCTTGTTCAATGTAACCGTAACCGGTTGATGGAAAAGTAGGCTTGATCCCCAGTGTAACGATCGCTGCTGTGCTTGCTGCTAGTTGCGTAGCCGCACTTAATGTGTGTGCAAATGCCTCTTGATTAGCAATCCAGTGGTCAGCAGGGAAAAAGCCAATAACAGCGTCTTCTCCATAGCGCTGTTTGATTTCTAAACTTGTCCAAGCAACGGCTGCGGCAGTGTCTCTTCCTTCCGACTCAATCAATAAATTCTGAGATGGTAGATCAGGTAATTGTTGTCTTACTCCTTCAGCTATCTGATTAGAAGTAATTACCCACAAGGAATCCCACCCGCCACCGAGTTCAATCAATCGATCGGCGGTTGCTTGTAATAAACTTCTAGAGCTACCATCAAGACTTAAAAATTGCTTGGGTCGGTCTTTGCGACTCAGAGGCCAAAAACGTTCACCTTTACCACCAGCAAGGATTACGGGGAACAATAAAGTATTCATGTTGTCATACAGGCTTACCGAAGAACATTACAAGTTTACAGTGAGCTTTTCCACTGGCAATATTTGTAGCTTGGATTAACATACTTTTAGGGAGTGGTTGAGTGGGGAGATAATTGTGATAAAACAAGTCGAATGGTCAGAAAATCCGCTTGGATCTCAGCAAGTTGCAGAATTTGAAACTGAGGTGCGATCGCAGCAACTTCAACGAACAGAAAATCAAGTAACACCAGCACCAGTAGAGGATTTAAAGGAGGAGGATGTCGAACTAAACCCGCCAGCGAATCCCAACCGTAGCGTTGTCGAATCAGTGGGTGCAATTCCCAATCAGCTTTACGAGAGACTGGGCTTAACCATGCCTCGATGGCTGTTGTGGATTATGACGGTTGTCATCGGCATTATCTTATCTGGTTTACTGGTATCAACTTTAGCGCTGTGGACTCCCTTGTGGAGCAATCTAGATCGAACAGATGAAGATTTAGGAACTACTGCTAAAGACGAGATAAAAATTCCATTACCAGGGGAGTTATGGAGCAAACTTTCCCAGTATAACCTTTCACGACCCATGAATATTTTAATTATGGGGATTGAACCAGTTAGCGGTACTGTTGATGGTTCACCAGAAAGCTTTGCTGGGAAAAGCGACACCATGCTGCTAGTAAGGCTCAATCCTAGTGAAAAATCTGTACGGGTGCTTTCCATTCCCAGAGATACGATGATCGCCATCCCAGAAAAGGGAGAAAAGGGTTTAACTAAGGTATCTGATGCTAATGCCAAAGGCGGCCCAGTCTTGGCAGCACGGGTAGTTAGCCGTACCTTAAACAATGCCCCAATTGATCGTTATATCCGTATTTCTACTAGTGGCTTACGGCAATTAGTCGATCAGTTAGGCGGAGTTGAGGTCTTTGTTCCCCAATCAATGGAATATAAAGACTCTAGCAGTCGGCTGTCGATTAATTTAGTCAGTGGC
Source organism: Nostoc commune NIES-4072 (assembly GCF_003113895.1). Taxonomy (NCBI): domain Bacteria; kingdom Bacillati; phylum Cyanobacteriota; class Cyanophyceae; order Nostocales; family Nostocaceae; genus Nostoc; species Nostoc commune. The sequence goes on from NZ_BDUD01000001.1 coordinate 3,416,082, forward strand.
TGGCAAACCCTCAACGGCGAACAAGCAGAACAGTTTGCCCGATTCCGCGAACCAGGTTTGGGAGATTTGCCGAGAGTGCAGCGTCAGCAAGCACTCGTAGCAGCATTGCTGCAACGCTTAAATAGTCCTACCGTCTTACCCAGGTTGCCTCAGTTAACTCGCTTGATGCGAAAATACTTTGATACCAACCTGAAGATGGAAGAAATGATGGCGTTGGTAAATTTCGGTCTCAACTTGGATCGAGATAATTTCCAAATGACCGTGTTGCCTGGTACGTTTAGCCGTTTTAGCAAAGACCCTGATAGCTATTGGCTAAATATGACTGGACAGCAGAGCCTGTTGAATGATTATGTTGGGGTAAATGTACCTGGTCTAAAACCAGATATGCGTCAGGTTCCTAACCTCAAAATTGCTATTCAAAATGCTTCCAATCAACCTCAGCTAACTGAAAAAGTTATTGCTTATCTGAAACAGAAAGGCTTTACTAATATTTACAAAGTGCCTGATTGGCCAGATACCCAACGTCAAACTCAGATTGTTGTCCAAAAAGGCAACCGACGAGTTGGAGTTGATTTGCAAAAAGTCTTAGGCTTGGGTCAAATTGAGGTAGCGGCGATTGGTGATTTAGAATCTGATCTCACAATTCGGATTGGTAAAGATTGGAAATAGTCAAAGAGTCAAGAGTCATTAGTCATGAGTCATTGGTTAAATGACAAGCGGCTAATGACAAAAGACTGCTGATAAATAATAAAGTTATGAAAAAGATTTTACTGCGCTTTTTGGGTTTGATTGTAATTTTGATACTGGCATTTGGGTGGGTAATACTTAATCCCAAACCTGCTTTTGCTCAGATAAATACAATTAATTACAACAATATCAATTTAGAAAATCGTGATTTTTCTCATGCTGATTTGGCAGGTGTGACTTTTGTAGCAGCAGAAATGCGGGGGACGAATTTTCAAGGAGCAAATTTAACCAACGCAATTCTCACTAAAGGAGTTTTGTTAAAGGCAAATTTGGAAGGAGCGAACTTAAGCGGCGCTTTAGTTGATCGCGTCACTATGGATGGTGCTAACCTGAAAAATGCCATTTTTACAGAAGCTACTTTGACCCGTAGCCGTTTTTTTGATGCCGAAATTACAGGCGCTGATTTTACCGACGCATTGATTGACCGTTATCAAGTGTCGCTAATGTGTGAAAGGGCTGATGGAGTAAATCCGGTTACGGGTATGTCAACGCGAGATAGTTTAGGTTGTAAGTAAAAAATCTCGACGTTGAGCCTAAAAGCAGAGATATTTTATTGTAAATATGGAAAATATAGCAATAAAATTAGTAAGAGTACTGGATGAATACGAATGAGTACAGAGCAAGAGTTATTAACTAAGTGGCATTCACTTCCCCAAGACAAACAAGAGGAAGTTTTAGATTTTGTCGAATTTCTTCACTTGAAAAACTCTGCAAATAAAACTCCTTTGGGAGAACGTTTACGGCAAATTCGCGCTAGGATTGTTAATTCTGGTAAACAGTTATTAGATGAAGACGAAATAGAAAGAGAACTCGCCAGTCGGAGAGGTGGGCTACAGAGTAAAGAATAATGAAAATAACTTATATTGATTCAGGGGTGCTACTCAGTGCAACAGATGGTGTTGGAAGAATTGCCGAGAAAGCCCTTGAAATATTAGAAGATTCCCAACGGGAATTCGCTTCTAGTGAGTTTGTCAAATTAGAGGTAAGTCCTAAAGCAGTTTATAACAAGCAAACCGAAGAAGCTAAATTTTATGAAGAGTTTTTTAGCGATGTTACCTATTGGGCTAGTGATTTGACTCTTATTGTTCAAGAGGCTTACCAAATTGCTTCTCAATATGGTTTAGCAGCGATGGACGCGCTTCATGTCGCTGCGGCATTATCCATTGGTGCAGAGGAATTAGTCACAACTGAGAAAAGAACAAAACCTATGCATCGCGTAACTAGTATTGATATAGTTTCTATATTAGAATAAAGCAGACTGCTAAATAAATAACATAGTACGTTAATCTAAAAGCATAATGCAATGACAGTTGTGATGTCTTCAGGGAACAGAGAAAACCTTTACTTATCCTTGTTCCCCTACTTAATATTGATTGAGAATTTTAACAACTAGTCGCTTTTAACTACTACTAGGAATTTCAATTAAAAACTCTGTTCCTTCTCCTGGTTTAGAGGAACATTTAATCTGACCATGATGTTTTTCAACTATTATTTGATGGCTGATAGATAATCCTAACCCTGTACCTTTACCTGGTACTTTGGTAGTGAAGAAGGGATCGAATATATGCGATCGCACCTCTTCTGGAATTCCCAGACCATTATCAGCTATTCTAATTACAATCTTATTATTAACTGCTTGCGTACTAATCCAGATAGTTAGAGGTATTTTTGGACACCTTTGGGATAATTTCAAATACCTTTGCTGTATAATTTTAAACTTTTCCTCTAATGCATCAATACTGTTACTTAGAAGATTCATAAACACTTGATTTAATTGCGCTGGATAGCATTCGAGCAAACGTAAAGCAGCATATTCCTTCACAATTTCAATAGCTGGGCGTTCATTGTTGTTTTTGAGCCGATGTCCTAAGATTAGCAAAGTACTATCCAATCCTTCATGAATATCGATTGACTGGCGGATTTTATCAATGGTTGCAGCCAGCAATTCTTGCCGCTCCATTGCTTTCTCCCGCACTCCAATCGTCATTAAAGCTAAAAATTGCAACTCGATCAGCTTGCAGCAGCTGGCGTATTTCTTGAGTTGTTGTTTTAAAGATAGTTTCAATATCAAGGGGTGAGCGATCGCGCCAATACATACCATAGGATGCCCAAAGGGCTGGAGGGCGAAAGCATGTAAAATAAGTAATTTCTCAAAATTTACCTGACAGACTGCGGTATTTCAGGTTAAATGTTTTAAAGTATGCACTCTGCAAGAGTTGTCGGGTAATATTCGTGACACAACAAGACCAAAAACCCTCTCGTTCTTTCGCTGGAATTGCTGGCATTGTTGCCGCAGCCACATTAATTAGTAAAGTCTTCGGTTTAGTGCGGCAGCAAGCGATCGCTGCCGCTTTTGGTGTTGGTGCTGCTGCCACTGCCTATAGTTATGCCTATATTATCCCAGGCTTTCTATTGATATTACTCGGTGGTGTCAATGGGCCATTACACAGTGCAGTTGTCAGCGTTTTAGCCAAGCGACGGCGAGAAGAAGCGGCTCCCCTAGTGGAAACCGTGACAACGCTGGTAGCTGGATTGCTGTTGCTGGTGACAGTGGCTCAAGTTTTATTTGCGGATGCGATCGTTGATTTAGTTGGTCATGGTTTGGAAGCGACAACCAGAGCGATCGCCATTCAACAACTCCGCATCATGGCACCAATGGCTTTATTTGCCGGATTAATTGGCATTGGCTTTGGTACTCTCAATACAGCCAATCAATATTGGTTACTTTCCATTAGTCCTTTATTATCCAGTATTACCGTTGTTGCCGGTCTTGGTATCTTGGCTATGCAACTAGGCAAAGATATTATTAAGCCAGAGTACGCTTTAATCGGTGGAATGGTTTTAGCTTGGGGAACCTTGGCAGGAGCAGTTCTCCAGTGGTTAGTGCAGCTAATCGTGCAGTGGCGGTTAGGACTCGGCACATTACGCTTGCGGTTTGATTTTAAATCTCCAGGCGTTCAAGAAGTCATCAGAATCATGACTCCGGCAACGATTTCTTCTGGAATGATGCCAATTAATGTTGCCACTGACCTTTATTTTGCCAGTCCTATTCCTGGTGCGGCAGCAGGATTTAACTATGCAAATCTATTAGTACAGACTCCGTTAGGGATTATTTCTAATATCATTTTACTGCCCTTGTTACCGATATTTGCCAAACTTGCCGGCCCCGAAAATTGGCCAGATTTAAAATTACGCATTCGTCAAGGACTGCTACTTACTGCCTTCACCATGCTACCGCTAGGGGCGTTGATGGTGTCGTTATCAGTGCCTATTGTGCAAGTGGTATATGAGCGCGGTGCTTTCAAGCCAGAAGCTACACAGCTAGTTTCATCCTTGCTAGTCGCTTATGGAATTGGGATGTTTGTCTATTTGGGACGTGATGTTTTGGTACGGGTATTCTACGCTTTAGGCGATGGACAGACACCTTTTCGCATCAGTATTTTTAACATCTTGCTCAACATCATATTAGATTGGTTTTTCGTTAAACCTTTTGGCGCTCCCGGTTTGGTGTTAGCAACAGTGGGTGTAAATTGCAGTTCAATGTTGATGCTGTTATGGTTGCTTGATCGCAAGCTCAATGGTTTACCTTGGCGTGAATGGAGTTTGCCGATTTTGGGTTTGACTGCGGGTAGCTTGGTAGCTGGGGTAGCAAGCTATGGGACATTAGTTGCTTCTCAACAATTGCTAGGTAAAACGGGTTTACTGATTCTGGTGTTGCAATTATGCATATCAGGCTTCGTGGGGATTGCAGTGTTTGCTGCGATCGCTTCCTGGCTGAAAATACCAGAGGTGAATAGTTTTATATCTCGTCTACGTCAGCGCTTTTTGAAAAAATAATTGTTATTTGAAGAAACTTTTGCCCTCAGTTAACGTCACAAGAGTAACCAGTCTCTGAGCTATTTATTAAGGGCATCTCAAAGTTAGAAAAATAAACTTAGGGTAGGCACTGCTAGTCCCTAATCTCCAAGTCGCCAGCCCCAAGTCCCCAGAGTCCTCTCAAAAGGGACGAGATTTGGGTAATATAAAGTAGCTATCTTTTCTGCATGGCAGATCCTGAAAGAAAAGCTTTCTTTGTCTTACCCCTTGGAGATATTTCTATGCTGACTTTAAAAATCGCTGTTTATATTGTTGTTGCCTTCTTCGTCACTATCTTCGTCTTCGGATTTTTGTCAAACGATCCAGCTCGTAACCCCGGCCGTCGGGACTTAGAGTAAAAGGGCGATAAATCATCCGCGACTTTAGAAGGCGGAAGATATTAAACCCCACGGAAACTTACTAAACTTTCGCCTAGTAAGTTTCCTCCTCAAAGTGGCTTGCTACCGGTAGCAGAAGGCGACAGTTGGAAGGCAAAATGTATATTTAATCCTTCCCTCCGTCATTTGGCTGTTTGTTAGCCCGATTATGCTCAAATATGCTTCATCCAGTTCTGCCGCCTGATCCGCCTTTTATCCTTGAATCTTTACAAGCTGTAAATCCCGCCTCATCTGCTAGTCATACAAACTTTCTTTCAGGTGTAGATACTGGAATACACGAAAAAACAGACAAATCCAAGCAGCCCAAGGATTTGGCTCAGTTGCCAATTGCGGGTAAAACCAAGAGTGATCCGCCATTGCCAACTCCGATTAACTCAACTCAGGATGGCTTGGTAATTGCCGAAACTCCCTCTGTACCTCATTCACTAGAAATTTCGCCTATCAAGGGTTCTGGAACTGCTGCACTTTTGGGGCGATCGCTAATCGGTGGTTATCCCACGCAGCAGGTTAAAACCTCTAATTACCAAGATAAAGAAGACACAAAGACAAGTCCCAGTGTCGGCGTTGAGCGTTCAGAACTTCTGCTAAGAGCGGCGTTACGCAAGCAGGAGACGCAAACAAAAGTCACTACGTTGCCAAAGAAAGTTGGAGCGGAGACTTCCTCTATAAACTTAAAAAGTGAACCTTTTCAAAAACTCGGTGAGCAAGCGCCAACTCTCAATTTTAGTAGAGAAAAACAAACCTTTTTGGATGGTAGCTTTAGCTATAGAGCTTCCCCAAATCCCCAACTTGTTCAGTCTTTGCGTCCTCTTCAAACTGTCCCAAGTCCTACAAACAGCAACAAAGTCGAATCCAAAGCGGGAATTTTCGCACAGAAGTTAACCCCGCAAAAACAGCAAAGTGATATTACTGCACCACAGTCTTTAGGAAGAGACAATATCTCTGAATCTGCTGCTGATCTTGCACCGAGTTCTCAATCAGTACAAAATTTTATAAAATTCACGTCTCGTAACCCGACAAATCAACTTTCAAAGCCCATCACTGTAGGATTCAAATCCCAAGTCCAACAACAAGCTCAAGCACCAACGCCTACACGAGATAGCAATACGATTAATCAGCTACAAAGTCAACCATCTGGTACAACTGCGCCAGCCAAACCGAGAATTGTAGAAGTCACTTCAGATCGGCAAGAGTATGACGAGCAACGGCGAATTATTACAGCTGTTGGTAATGTACTTGTGCGATTTGATGGAGCGGTGGTGGATGCCGATCGCTTGCAAGTCAATTTAGACAACTTGATTGCTGCGGGGGAGGGCAACGTAACTTTAACACGGGGCGATCAGGTACTGCGTGGACAACGTTTTACTTATAACTTTGTTCAAGATAGTGGGGAACTGCTAAATGGTAGAGGAGAAATTTATGTACCCTCAGCACAAACAGATTTTGCTTTTTCATCCACGGGTATAAGTGCTGGTGGAGTTCCAAAACGTCCGCCGAGCGATCGCATTAGAGCCAATCAGCCCCTTTCCGGTGTGAGCAGCCCTGGAGGAATTGATGTGGTATTTGGTGGTCAAGCAGATGCTAGCAACCTCCCGCCATCGAAAGCAGGAGGTGTAGTGAATCGGCTTAGGTTTGAAGCTGAACACATTGACTTTTATCCCCAAGGCTGGCAAGCAAGGGATGTCCGCCTCACCAACGATCCTTTTTCGCCCCCAGAACTAGAGTTGCGGGCAAATACAGTAACTCTGACGCGAGAATCACCCTTGGTAGACCGCATTAGGACACAGAATCAGCGTTTGGTATTCGATCGAGGCGTCTCCTTACCAATTCCTGTGAATGAGCGGACTATTGACCGCCGGGAGCGCGACGTTACACCTGCAATAGTTTCCCCTGGTTATGATGGAGAAGATCGGGGTGGCTTGTATATTGAGCGTGGCTTTCCAGTGATCGATACAGAGAATACACGCTGGACGATCACGCCCCAGTTATTAATACAAAGGGCTGTGCAAGAAGGCACGGGTGATTTAGGCGCACTGTTTGGTGTGAAGACAAAGATAAATTCTGTTTTGAGTCCACGAGCAGTCATTAACGGGACTGGGGAATTAACTAGTTTTGACTTGAACAAACTAGAAGATAATTTGCGGGCGAGGTTAGGATTGCGCCAAACATTAGGGACTTCCCTTCCCCATCTTTTGAATCTGGAGTATAGCTACCGCGATCGCTTTTACAACGGTACCCTCGGTTTTCAAACCGTCCAGAGTAGTCTTGGTGGTATTATTCTCTCTCCGGTGATTCCTTTAGGTAAAAGTGGCATCAACCTCAGATATCAGGGAAGCGCTCGATATATCAATGCCAACACCGATCGCCAAGACTTACTAGAACCAGTGCGGGAAAATGATCGCATCTCACTAGGTCGTTTCCAAGCCAGCGCTTCCCTCAGTACTGGGCTGTTGCTGTGGCAGGGAAAACCATTACCACCCACTGCCACTGCGGGATTACGATACACGGCTAACCCTGTAGTTCCTTATTTGCGAGCGATCGCTGAACTTACAGGCACTAGCAGTTATTACACCAATGGTGATAACCAAAGTACCCTAACTGGTACAATTGGCTTACTAGGGCAAATTGGTCATTTTTCTCGACCTTTCTTAGACTACACAGCCTTTAATATTACTTATTCTCAAGGCTTAAACAACGGATTATCACCCTTTTTGTTTGATCGCTCCGTTGATAACCAAGTGTTGAGCGCTGGGATATCACAGCAAATCTACGGCCCTTTTCGCTTAGGCTTTCAAACATCTGTTAACTTGGATACTGGTAAAGAAAGCAGCACCGACTATATTGTGGAATATAGCCGTCGCACCTATGGCATCACCTTGCGTTACAATCCGGTGTTGGAGTTAGGTGGTATCAGCATCCGAATTAGTGATTTTAACTGGGGTGGCGGCACTGATCCATTTTCTGAAGTTAAACCAGTGGTAGGCGGCGTGCAACAGGATTATTAGTCAAATAGTTAGCAGTTGCCCTACTCGACACTTGATTTTTTAAGGTTTTCTATCTTTCGCCCAGTCTAAGGATTTGGCACGACTCGACAGCTTATCGCACAATTGGTTGATGCCGCACCAGGTATTCTCAGCTTGGCATAGTCGCCGCTTAGTTGAATACCTGACGGTGGTTGGTGTAGGGTTGCACAGCATCTTTGCACTGCGGCTTGGTACTCTCGCCATTGCTTACGGATTGCAATACTTGCAGCATCGTTACCTAAATCTGAAAATTTTAGCCCCGCTCGAATTAGCCAAGTTTCTACATCAGTTGTTTCACCCAGCATTTCTGGTATGGCATTAATCTTTTCCATGAGTAATATCTTTTACACGTATTTAAAATTGGTAATTTTACTTTAAGAAAAACTATTGATAATAGCCAATATAATTATTTATCAGAATCATCAATAAAAATGATTAAAATAAGAGAACAAATTATTATTACGGCTCTGATTTAGATAAAAACACGGTAGGGGCACAGCAATGCTGTACCCCTACGAATGCTCTGTAATTTATGTGATCGAAAACCGTTATATTACGGCTAGCAAATATCATTGCTTTAGGTTGTGAATAAGCTATTTTCTAGCTTGGAATCACTAGAAGCGATAGCCTAATCCAGCTTGGAAGCTGACAGCATCAGCATCACTATTTCTGTAGGCATCAATGCCCCATTTAGTATCGCCATAAGCAATGACATTGTTGCTAACTTCTGATTCAATACCAAGGGTGATTACAGGTGCATTCTGATTACCCAACGGGGTTTTTTGACCTTCGTCAGTTACAAAAGAATAACCACCACCGAAGTAAAGGTTAGTGTTTCTAGCGATCGGCGCATCGTAAGTCACTATGGGCATAATTGCCGCAGCATCACCACCATACAGCACAGAACCTCGCACTGAAACAGGCGCATTAGGAACGGCGTAACGTCCTTGAATATTGCCACCAATTTGTGATTCATCATTTCCTTGTCCGCCACTGGTTGCACCAACCGCAATACCAGCACCGATGTAATTGCCATTTGTGCCAGCTGTTTGAGCAGAAGCAATTCCCGCCGAGAGAACAATGGAAGCAACAGCAACGAAAGAGGCAGCTAATTTTGTAAGTTTCATAGAATTCTTCTCACTAGAGTTAAGTAAAATCAATATTCTCTAGTACTAGAATCTCTTTTTTTACAAAATGTAACCTCGCACATCTGGTTCACCCAAATGGTTGAATTCTTTCTCACCCACTTGGATGTAACAAGTTAATTGTTACAGGAAATAGTTACTAGGACTTACGCCCAATGCTCCATGCCCTATTTCTCAATTTGAACTAATGCTTAAGTCTTTGCCAATTCGGTTTTTGATTACTCGTGCAGGTATGCCTACAGCAACGGAGAAAGGAGGAATATCTCTATTAACAACTGCTCCCGCACCAATAACACTGCCTTTACCGATAGTAACCCCATCTAATACTGTTACTCCATGCCCTAACCAACAGTCATCCTCAATTACAATTCCCTTGCGAGTAACACCTTGGTATTTAATCGGCTCTATCGGATCGGCAAAATTATGATTATTGGCATATATCCCTGAGTAAGCAGCTATTAAGCAGTGTTTACCAATTTTGATGTCTCCTGGCCCCTCAATAGCCACGTTGGGGCCAATAAAGGTGTCTTCATCAATATGTATATATGTATTTTCCAAAGACCCTATATCAACGTTACGCTCAATAGCGACTCTATTTGCTAGATGAATTCTATTATTTTTATGTCCTCTAGCATCCATCCTTACACCCTTGAAAATATATACTCCACTGCCTATCTCAATACAGCAAGTACCGTTAAATTCAACACCATTTTGAATATAAACTGGGCTGCATATCTGGGCAAAAATACTACGATATCCCAAATTACGTAACTTTGGCCCCAAAATAAGTGTAGGAATATCCCCTAACACAGTAGTTACTAAAAGTTCTTGCACGCGCTGCAATTTGGAAAAATATTGCTCGTTATGCATGGCTAAATATCTCTTCAATTAATTGTTGTTGACAGGATTGATTTGTTGTGTTTGTATCCTAATCTTCTGCCAATACCAAAAATTTTTGTACTTATTGATACATGATTTTTTTGGCAGTATTACCAAAATTTACCCATGTTTTTAAATGGTTTTCCAAATATTGAAAAACCAGAGCCTGGTTTTGACTATGTGAGCAATTCTTTAACTTAGGTGGGAGAGAATTACTCAATTGATAAGCTGTTCCACATTTAAATTGCATAAGCTGGACGGGTAATATGTCCACTCCACACGAATTATATTTAATTCGATTATGCAAATAAGATGTTTTTGAGCTTATGCACAATTGCCTTGGATTGCTAGAAGCTCTTGTACCAGTCACAGTACGTAAAAATTTCGCTTCTTTTTCACCAAATCAATTAACAAAACAATCTCAGTGAATTGCACGGTCAAAACCCAGACGATTAAATTGTCTGATGGGAAAATTTGTTGGTTTAGATAGGCTACTGTTTCGGTTATCAGGCAAATTTGCAAAGCTTGTTACGCAGATAGGGATAAAGTTGTTTACCTTGAGGATACTTTTTCTCAAGCGGTTTTAGTCTTTTAAAACAACTTAGTTCCACAAGCTATATTGCAACAAAAAATACATTTAACTAGACTATATTCAAAAATTAGATAAAATTTCTGCCTAGCATGACAATGTAATTATTGTTAGATTTTTATGGGTATTTATGCCCAACTAAAATCCAACTAAGGTGGACTATCTCCCACATCAGCCATCACATTGAAGTTAACCATCGGTGCAAACAAGTAAGCGCTTCCCCGACTGCTATGACGGCTTTCTTGCAACGAATTTCTAGAGTATGCTGCTCCAATCATGTTGCACACAGATGATTTACAGACTAACCAATTCATGTTTTTAATTACATAAATGGTTTTTAATAACAATTGTTTTTAAAGATAACACATTTTATTTTTAGTGGAACACTCTTATGAAATTTGATTTTCAGGTTGCTTGTTAATTCTAATGGTGAGATTAGTTATTTTTTTTACTAAACTAATGCCTACGCTACTCTAAAATAATTTTATCCAATTAGAGAAAATTAATTGAAAATGGTAACCTTAAAAAGGCTTTAAGCGATTAGTTACCATTTATGTTTATATTTCTACTATTGTTTGTCCAAATAATTTTATACTTTTGTGTTAACTCAGAATGATATCTACTATACTTATGACACCCTCTTAGTTAAAAAGCTAAAAGTTTTCCTCTTCCCTATTGCTTGTATCTAAAAATTTGTAAATCACCCATTCGGGTGAGCCAAGCGGGTGATGCGTGCTTGGCACTATTTATTATAAATTTTATTGAAAGAAAGCTAAAACGTAGCTTAGTTTCTAGGAGAAGTCCAGAAAAAACATCAAACGCCCAGATTGAGGTATCGGTTTTAACTCACACACTTGGTTCAAATTATGGCTTTAATTAAAGAAATTGCCCAAGAAGCTCTAACTATCGGCTATCTGAGTGTTGTAGCCGAAGATCAACTGCGATCGCAACTTCAAAGTAATTATGACTCAGAAGACCTAGATGCCTGGATCATTTTACAGCGAGCTATTGCGGCGGGTGATGTCAAACAAGAGTCGCGCCGAAAAAAAGCTTCTCTCTCTCCTAAAGCCAAGGACGCTTCATCTAGTATCAAACTTGCTTATCAAATGGCAGCCGAGATTGCTTATGCAGCAGCTGTGGCTTTGTCAATGACAAAAAGCACCAAAGATCAGCCTTCACTAGGCGCATAAAATAACACATTTCTACGTTATTTACCTGATTTAGTATTAAAAATTTATACCAAGTAGTTAGCGCTCGCTTTTCCTAGTTAACTGCTTGGTATTATTTTTACACGATTTCATTTTAAACTATGTCTAGATGGGCTATTGAGCGTCACATCACCTTAAACTAACCTTAATCAAATATATAGAGTTAAGTCTTTTCTCTCACAGAGCCTCTAGATTAAGGTAGTTTTATTAAAAAATAATTAAAATTTTAACTGCTCCTTGATTGAGCTATGAGGAATTTTCACCCTCAGCCAAGACCTTAGATTGATCCCCAGAAGAAATTATAAAATAAATATAAATTATTTATTCAAAACTAAATTTTTTTTAAGTGAGACATGGCACTAAATGATTAAATTTTAATATACCAAGTACATGGCTGAGGGTAAGGCATAGAATTAGAAACACCTTGGTGTAAACTTTAGCAACGAGGTTAAAAAAATTCTCAATGCTTAACAAAGTCATCGCTTTTTCACAAACTACTGTATAAAGAATTGGCAACATTGGTAAAGAGAGTAAACAATAACCATAGCTAAACTTGGAGTTTTGCCAACCTATGCAGCCAATTCGCACATTTAACGTATCCCCTTCACTACCGCCGCGACTCGAACCACTACGGCGGCTAGCATATAACTTGCACTGGGATTGGAACGTTGACACTAAAGATTTATTCCGTCGCTTAGACTCTGACCTGTGGGAGTCTAGCCATCATAACCCGGTGTTAATGTTAGGTACTATCTCTCAATCGCGGCTTTTGGAAGTTGTCGAAGATGAGGGCTTTTTAGCGCAAATGGATCGAGCTGACCGTCAGTTAGACGATTATTTGCAAGAGCGTACCTGGTATCAGAAACAACGGGAGCATAAACCAAAAGAATGCTACGCCTATTTTTCGGCGGAATTTGGACTTGTAGATTGTTTGCCCGTCTATTCTGGGGGCTTGGGCGTTCTGGCGGGGGATCACCTCAAATCTGCCAGTGACTTGGGGCTACCGCTTGTGGGCGTAGGTTTACTGTATCAGCAAGGCTATTTTGCCCAGTATCTGAATGCCGATGGCTGGCAGCAAGAACGCTACCTGAGCAATGATTTCTACAATATGCCCTTGCATCTAGAACGTAATGCCGATGGTTCAGAACTGCGGATTGCAGTGGATTATCCAGGACGCAAGGTGTATGCCAGAATTTGGCGCGTACAGGTAGGAACGGTTCCCCTGTATCTGATGGACACCAACATTGAACCCAACAATGTTTACGACCACGACATTACAGACCAGCTGTATGGTGGCGACATCGATATGCGTATCCACCAGGAAATCATGCTGGGGATCGGTGGTGTGCAAATGCTCAAAGCTTTGGGGCTGAAAGTCACCGCCTACCACATGAATGAAGGCCACGCCGCCTTCTCTGCCCTAGAACGCATCCGCTTGCTGATTCAGGAAGAAGGACTGAATTATGCCCAAGCTAAACAGGTGGTGGCTTCTAGTAATATCTTTACTACCCACACGCCAGTACCAGCAGGGATTGACTTGTTCGCTCCTGACAAAATGCTGTACTACTTGGGGTACTATGCAGAGATATTTGGGTTGCCCAAAGAGCAATTTTTAGGATTGGGGCGCGAGAATACAGGCGATTTGTCTGGGCCTTTCAGTATGGCGGTGCTGGCGCTGAAGATGGCAACATTTTCTAACGGTGTCGCCCAACTGCATGGTGTGGTATCGCGGCAAATGTTCCAGGGCTTGTGGAAGAGTGTGCCAGTGGAAGAAGTGCCGATCGCAGCAATTACCAATGGTGTCCATGCTCGGAGTTGTGTTGCGAAATCTACTCAAGAGTTGTACGATCGCTACCTGGGGCCAAACTGGTCATCAGCACCACCAGATAGCCCATTGTGGGATCGGATGGATGCCATACCCGATGAAGAATTGTGGCGCAATCACGAACGCTGCCGCTTGGATATGATTTTGTATGTGCGGGAGCATTTGGTCAAGCATTTGAGCGATCGCGGCGCTTCCGCCTCCGAAATTAGTCAGGCACAAGAAGTTTTAGATCCTTACGCTTTCACCATTGGCTTTGCCCGTCGGTTTGCCACCTACAAACGCGCCACCCTCTGGATGCGTGATTTGGATCGGATTAAGCGGCTTTTACTAGGCAACAAAGACCGGAAAGTGCAATTCGTAATTGCTGGTAAGGCACATCCTAAGGATATTCCCGGTAAAGAACTGATCCGGGAGATCAATCACTTTATCCGCGAACAACATTTAGAAAAACAGGTAGTGTTTGTTCCCAATTACGATATTCACATCTCCCGGTTGATGGTTGCGGGTTGCGATATCTGGTTAAACACACCGCGTCGTCCACGGGAAGCCTCTGGTACTAGTGGCATGAAAGCAGCAATGAATGGATTGCCGAATTTAAGTGTACTAGATGGCTGGTGGGATGAAGCTGATTACGTCCGCACAGGCTGGGCAATCGGACATGGAGAGAATTACGACGATCCTAACTATCAAGATGAAGTAGAAGCAAATGCTCTCTACGAATTGTTAGAGAAGGAAGTTGTACCGCTATTTTATGAACATCGGGATACTGATGGTTTGCCCCGTCCGTGGGTTGCCAAAATGAAGGATGCAATTCGGTTGAATTGTCCGTTCTTTAATACAGCGCGGATGGTAGGAGAATATGCACAAAGAGCTTATTTCCCGGCTAGCGATCGCTATCATACCCTGACTGTTGATAACTATGCTCCAGCCAAAGAACTAGCCGCTTGGAAAGAAAAACTAAGCGAACACTGGTTTAACATCAGAATCAAAGATGTTGATGTATCGGCAGCTTCAGATATTGAGGTTAACCAAACCGTTGCTGTCAAAGCCAAGGTTGACTTAGCAACCTTGACGAATGATGATGTGCAGGTGGAGTTATATCAAGGTGCGATCGATGCCAATGGTGATATTGTCAACGCTGTGCCAGTGGTGATGGATTATCAAGGTGAAGATGGACAGCAATTGAGTATTTACACGGGTAATATCACTTACACTGCTTCTGGTTTACAAGGCTTGTCTTTGCGTGTATTGCCGAAGAATCAATACTTAGCTAATCCTTATGAACCAAGGTTGATTGCTTGGGCAGAATAAGAGTAATGAGTAGTTATTGAATACTCAAGATTAGGCGTTGCTGATTTTTTAGCAACGCCTTTTATATCAAACATTTTCAGGTAGATAATTAATATCTAGTAGCTGATCTAAAGTGTAAGTACAAGATTGAGGTAAGTTATCTAGCTTGCCTTCAGTTTTATCAATTACATATCCTAATGCATCATCATAAATTGATGCTAATTCTTTTTCTAAGTATTGAGATAAATTCGTTGTCAAGTTACGTTTTAATTGATTCCTAAAACTCCTAATTTCTGCTTTCCAATGTCCAGAATTATATTGAGATTCTTCCGTCCAATATTGCAGTAATAAAAGATGTCTAATAATTTGTTCTAAGAAACTAGCAACCTTAGCTTTGTCTCTACGACCCAAATTTTCTAGCTCCTCAATTAAGTTTTCTAAATCTAATTTTTCTAAATGGTTAGCTTTCAATAGCTTGATTGTTTCCTCTAACCAAAGATGATCATCAATTTCATAAAGCTCTTTTAAACTCAAATTAGAACTAACTCCTTGCATAAAACCTCTTTGAGTTAAATCTTACGAAATTACAATTTTAGGGTAACATTCTTTGAGGGATGACAATGTAGCCTGTGGTGCGATCGCCTAATACCAAATTACGTTGTTCTCCCCAATACCACCAATAAGCGGCAACGTAAGCGCAAATTAGGCTATCTAGTTTATCTTCGGTTGCTTTGAGGGTTGCGCCTGTGGTGGGAATTTCAGAAGGAAACGAACCGCAGAGGCGCAGAGAACGCAGAGGAGGAGAAAGAGAGGGGAGGATATTGAGAAGATAATTTTGGAGTTTGATTAGTTCTAGGCGGCGCTGACTGAGTGTTCCTTTTTTGTATTTGAGGATGCGTTCTAAGTTAAATAGGTTAACGATCGCTGGGTGGGGAAAGACTTCTATTTGATATCTGCTGAGTTTTTGCGGTTCTATGGTGGGGGCGTGGGCAAAACCGCGTGATTCTAATTCTAAGCCAAAGTTGATGGTGCGATCGGCGAAGGGTAAGTTTTGATTAGCTGGGTAACATCCCGCATGATATTTACCGAAGTATTTGTGGCTGAGTTTATCGGGGAGGCGGCTTCCTGTGGCGTTGGGTATGAGGGTAGGTGCATCTACGGCGATGATGGCTGGTTCGTCTGGTTGTACGCTTTGATCGATCCAGGTAAGGATGTCTGCAATGGCTTCTTTGCGGTCTAGATCGAGTAGTTGCAGTTGTCCATCTATCCATTCTAAACAGCATAATCCGCTTGGTTGCGATTTCCAGCCTAAATCAATGCCAATAAATTTCATGGTCATAACACGAATTTGCGATTATTTTCGCATTTCGCGGCAACGATTCACCTAAATTTACTTGCTAAAAATTGCGATAAATCATCTTATAATCTTAAATAGCTTGTCTTAATTTATTTTATCTGGCAATAAATTAATCAAGATTATTCCAATGAAAGTTTTATTTTTACATCCCAATTTTCCCTCGCAATTTCGCAATCTAGCGACAGTTTTAGGTAAAGATCCTAATTGTCAAGTCGTCTTTGGGACAAATCGTCGTGAAGGCGAAATACCTGGCGTTTTTAAAGCTATTTACACTCCTTCTCGTGAAGCTGCTCCCCAAACCCACCATTACGTTCGCAACCTGGAAAATGCTGTTCTCACCGCGCAGGCTGTCTATCGCGTGTCAGAAAAATTAAAGGCTGAAGGTTTCGTACCAGATATAATCTATGGACATTCTGGTTGGGGCCCGACTTTATTTATGAAAGATATTTTCCCGAAAGCAGAATTATTGTGTTATTTCGAGTGGTTTTACCATGCTCACGGTTCCGATGCAGATTTTGATCCCAATGAACCACTGAATGCTGATGATGAATGCCGCATCCGCGTCAAAAATGCGCCGATTTTGACTGATTTATATAGCTGCGATCGCGGTCTTTCTCCAACGAATTGGCAGCGTCAGCAATTTCCCAAAGAATATCATAGCAAACTCACTGTAATTCATGATGGTGTTGATACCAAATATTTTGCTCCTAAACCAGGCGCAAAGTTAGTTTTACCAAGAATAAATCTGGATCTTTCCCATGTGGAAGAGTTGGTAACTTATGTGGGACGGGGGATGGAACCTTATAGAGGATTTCCGCAGTTTATGGAAACGGTGGCGCTAATTCAGCAGCGAAGACCTAAGTGCCATGTAGTAGTTGTGGGAGAAGATAGGGTGGCTTATGGTAAAAATCTCCCCGATGGTCAGACTTATAAACAATTAATGCTAGAAAAATTAAAATCATCTTTGGATTTATCGAGGCTGCACTTTACAGATAGGCTTCCTTACAATGAGTACCTTCAGGTTTTGCAAGCTTCTTCTGCTCATGTTTATTTAACTCGTCCTTTTGTTTTATCCTGGTCAATGTTAGAAGTAATGGCAGCAGGATGCTTACTAATAGCCTCTAAGACTCCGCCAGTTTTGGAAGTCGTACAGGATGGGGTGAATGGACTGCTAGTAGATTTCTTTTCTCCCCGTAATATTGCTAATAGGGTTGAAGAGGCGCTAAATAATCCTCAGGAGATGCAAGCAATTCGTGCGAATGCGCGAGAGACAATTCTGAAGCGTTATGATTTGGCAAAACTGTTACCACAGCATTTGCAATGGATGTTTGCTGGCAAAAATTCTAATAGTTTGAAAAAGCGTCCAAATTCTAAAGGATTTGGCAGAAATTAGATCATATTCGTTATTAGTCATTAACCTTTTGCATAAATATTTTTTGCCTCAAGCAAAGGTGTCAATAAAAGCCTGAAAAGAATGACTTTTGTAATAAGTATATTAATTATTAGTTATTGTCAATAACTAATGACAAATGACAAATGACAGAGAGCAATATTTAAAATGCGAATTATTTTTACCATTGTTCATTATTTCAAACCTAGCAGTGAGGGTCGTCATGCTTCCCAACGCAAAGACCCACAACCACGCTTACAGGCGTTAACTAATAGCCTTACCGCCTTACACCAATTATTTGGTAAATCTCAAAGTATCATTAATATTGCTCAACGAATAGCTTTTCCTGCTAACCAGCCACAATCTCACGAACTAGATATTGTTATTTGTACAACTAAAGATAATCATCTTCTGAATCAGCTTCCCCTACCATCCCATTTATATAGGCATCATTCTAGCAATGCAGAACCTCTACTTTTGGGATTTGAGTGCCAAGCTATTCTGCAAAGTTGTCTCGGTCAGTATGATTATTACTGCTTCCTTGAAGATGACCTAATTATCTATGATCCTTGGTTTTTTATAAAATTAAACTGGTTTACCCAACAAGCAGGTGATTTAAATTTGCTCCAGCCAAATCGTTATGAAGTTTCCCCTTACGGTTTGGTTCACAAAGCTTACATTGATGGGGATTTAGCTTTACGAGTAACTGCTCCCTTTCAAAATGTGCAGGAGCAACAGGAACTCAAAGGTACAATTATGAATGCACCAATTATCTTTTGTCGTGCCCTCAATCCTCATGCAGGCTGCTATTTTTTGAATGCAAATCAGATGGCTTATTGGGCTAATCAACCTTATTTTCTTGACCGAGATATTAGCTTTGTTGGGCCTCTAGAAAGTGCTGCCACCTTGGGAATTATGAAGACATTTCGGATTTACAAAACCTCACCGGAGCAAGCAAGTTTTTTGGAAATTCAGCACTTTGGAACAGGGTTTTTGGGGTTAATTGGAGGACAGGTGGGTTTAGCAGAAAGGTGAATATTACAAGGTAATCATACAATAAATACGGTTTTGGAAGGGCGATCGCAACTACCAACCACTAGAAACGGAAACGAGTTGAGCTAATAACACCCTGACGCCAAACAATTATCGTAAATAAGCGGAGTTAATGCCAAGTTATAAGACGTTTTCCCTTGGTACGCTTACCTTTTATCAAGTTAAAGTAGCGTCAGACGTGTTAAAGATAAATATTTCTAAATGTATATTACAACTTTTTACGTTTTGGTGTTAAAAAACTAAAAAAATCTAATCATTATATTTATGTAGCATTATTGTTAATACTTGTTAGGAGTATGGCTATGACTGCTAGTACCCTTCTGCAAGAAATAGAAAAGTATATCCCTATTGTGGGAGATATAAATATTAAAAGTCCATTAGCATACCAAGCAACTCGTGGGGCGGTTGAGGTAGTTAACACAGTCCAGATGGCAGTGGCGGAAGCTTATATCAACGGACTAGAAGTTCCTGATTCCGTTCTAGAATCGTTTTTCGATACATGTATGCCAATTTTCTTTCAGTATTTCCCATCCCTACTAGCACCTTATGAATGGGTATTAAAAGAAACTGATCATCTCGCCGAAGGTTCACAGCAACTAATGAAAATTCAGTACGACTTGCCTCAAGCCATGCTGAATACTATGTTGGGGGACGGGAAACTCATTTATCCTAAGTACAGCATGGGACTGTGGGAAAAAGGAGCATTAAACCTTGAGCAATCCCAGATGCACATGATTGATGATGTAATTGAAAAGCTAGACATCAAGGATGGAGACAATATCTTAGACTTTGGCTGCGGGTGGGCATGTGTTCCTAATTACATTCTTTCTAAGTTCCCCAATGTCAAGTTTACAGGTCTTAATTTGAGCCACGCGCAATGTGAATATATACGCCACAAAATGCAAGATCCTGAGAGTTATCTCAGTTCACATCGGTTTACCCTATATGAAGGTGATTTGAACAATGCAAATTTTGAAACCAAGTTTCATAAAATCCTTTCAATTGGTGTTTTTGAGCATGTTGGTAACTTAACAAGAGCCTTTAAAAAATTAGCTTCGTTTCTCAAGGATGATGGCAAAGTTTTAATTCACATCATCACAGTCCGCATCCCTAACAATATGTCTAGCGTTTACACTCACAAATATATTTTTCCACACGGTCGGTACTGGAATTACGATGCAGTTCCTAGCCATCAAGAAGACCTTAAAACAATTAAAAAATGGTATCTTAATGGCTCTAATTACTCTAAAACAATAACTAACTGGTTACAAAATTTTGACGACAACCAGGCAACAATAAAAACATTAAACTATGGCATGGACTATGCCAAATTTCGCCGAATATGGAGATTTTATTTGATATGGTTTATTCGTAATTTTGCTAGTTGCGATGGAGAATATAATGGTAATGGTCAATTTTTAATGGTTCATGCTTAACCGAACAAAGAACAGACTTTTTTCCTTAGTAATATAATGTCTGCTTGATTACTTACTTAAAGCCGAAGAGCCGCACTCCGCCAAAGCTTTGCTTTGTCTCCCTGCCCCTAATCCCCAAAGAGGGTTCCGGTTCCGAGTTTCCCGCTCTTCGGGAGGGGCTAGGGTGGGGTGTAATGGCTGTGGCTAGCATAACTATCTATGCGGACATGATGTAATCTGTCAACCAGAATATTCAGACCGATGTCTTTGCCCTCGCCTTAAAAACTGAGTTTTGACAGTTGCGGTTGATGGCGCGAGCGATAAGTTCTGGTTCAGAAGGCATTCTAATCTTTGACGCTAGCTTCAGAAACTCAAGGGTTTTGATGAACCAAAATGTTGGGTCTGGAAGATAAGCAACCTGCCCCTTTCGCACAGTTATGCCATGCCGAGCTGACCACTGGAATGCATGATGAAGATTATGCCAGCCTTCACCCAAGGTCAGAAATGCTACGAGCCAATGGTTCCGACTGGAGTCATTAGTTGTGAACGGTTGCTCGCCAAGTATATGGCTGAGTGAGTTGACGGTGGCGACACAGTGGAAAAGGACAGTCGTGCTGAGGAAAAAAGCGCCGAGATATTCAACTCCACCAATGTAGTAGGAGAGCGCAGTAAGAGCAACGGTAGGAATGAAGTGCAAACGGTCAATAATCTTCAAAACCACATTACTCTCAACATCGCTAGGAAGCTTAGAGGGGAAAAACTGTGGGGAGAATAGCCATCCAGCTTGAGACCACCAGAATCCTTTGATCCCCTTGAAAGGCAAATAGGGAGAATGAGGATCTTCTTTCTGATCTGAGTATTGATGATGATCCATGTGGTGAGCTTTCCACCAACTTGGCCCCATCTGTCCGGCTGAAGCAGCCACAATGCTTCCAACGCATAGAACTGAGGTTGGAGCCTGGTAGCTCTTATGGGTGAGTAGCCTATGATAGATGCCAGTAGTTGCAAGCATTCGTATTACATATAACAACAGGGCCCACAAGACAGCACCCCATGATAAGCCAGTAACAAAAATGAGTAATGATCCTAAATGACTCACTACGATCAGAGTAGGGCCTACTATGTAAGAAATAATCGTAAGATGAGAGTACTGCTTCATTAGTCTTCTAACGTCCTTAAGCTTCAAAAAAAATGCACCACATCTTCGCCGCAGTGAAGCTTGCGGACAGCAGAACGCCCACCGTTGTCAGCGTTAGTACCACATGCATATCTTGGCACAATTCGCTTGGAATATAAAAAGTAGTTTCAAACACAAGCGGTGGCAAAAAAGCAGTGAAGAGTTTCTATAGCAATCGGAGTTGAGTTAAAATCTCTCATCCTGTAACAGCGAGTTGACCTGGAAAATGTCAAAATTAAATGAGTTTTGCGTAGGCAAAAAGCAATTTGTCGCCAGACATCGCCACTTTATTAGCGCGGATTTGAGATAACTAAGTTGAAATTTATGGGCAAGCAACGTGTTCTTTCTGGAGTTCAAACAACCGGCAATTACCATCTAGGTAACTATTTGGGAGCCATTCGCAACTGGGTAGAAGGTCAGAGCGAATACGAAAATTACCTTTTTGTGGCTGATTTGCACGCGATTACAGTGCCACACGACCCAAAACAGTTGGCAGCTGATACCTACACCCTTGCTGCTCTTTATCTAGCTTGTGGCCTTGATTTAAATCACTCCACCATCTTTGTACAATCCCACGTTTCAGCTCACAGTGAACTCACCTGGTTGCTCAACTGCATTACACCTCTAAACTGGCTGCAAGATATGATCCAGTTCAAGGAAAAGGCTGTTAAACAAGGAGAAAATGTGAGTGCAGGCTTATTGGATTACCCTGTACTGATGTCAGCCGATATTTTGCTTTACCAAGCTGATAAAGTGCCAGTGGGTGAAGACCAAAAGCAACATTTGGAATTGACACGGGATATTGCAGCTCGGTTAAATCACCAATTTGGTAAACCAGATCGACCAGTTCTGAAGTTACCAGACCCTTTGATTCGTAAGGAAGGGGCTAGGGTGATGAGTTTGGCAGATGGTACGCGCAAAATGTCGAAGTCTGATCCTTCTGAGTTAAGCCGAATCAATTTACTAGATTCACCAGAACAGATTCAATACAAAATTAAGCGTTGCAAAACTGATCCCATTCGTGGACTGACTTTTGACGATCCAGCGCGTCCAGAGTGTAATAATTTGTTAACGCTCTATACATTGCTTTCTGGAAAGAACAAGGAAGATGTGGCGGTTGAGTGTCAGGATATGGGTTGGGGACAATTTAAGCCATTGTTGACAGATACAATTATTGAGTCTCTCAAACCAATTCAAGAAAAATATCACTCGATAATGAGCGATAAAGGTTATTTAGAGTCTGTATTGCGGGATGGAGCAAAAAAAGCTAGAGCGATCGCAAATCAAACTTTATCACAAGTAAAAACTGCTTTAGGCTATTCGCTTCCTTTATAATTTGTCCATTTTCGGTGTGATTGGCTATACCATTTAAGAAATTGAAATTCTTAATTCTATGCATCACACCCATAGCCCCACAGCCTTTCAGAGAGCTGTACAAGCAGGTGAATTTCTAATTACCGCCGAGGTAGCACCCCCGAAAGGGGGAGATCCAGCACACATGATTCAAATGGCGGCGACTCTTAAGGGAAGGGTTCATGCTGTCAATATTACTGATGGTAGCCGCGCAGTCTTACGGATGTCTTCGTTAATGGCGTCGGTGATTTTGTTACAAAACGGCATAGAGCCGATTTGTCAAGTTGCTTGCCGCGATCGCAACCGCATTAGTTTACAAGCTGATTTGATGGGCGCTCATGCTTTAGGTATCCGTAATATTTTAGCTTTGACTGGCGACCCAGTAAAAGCAGGCGATCATCCAGATGCCAAAGCAGTGTTTGACTTAGAAGCAGTACGGCTACTGCAACTGATTCGGAAGATGAATCAAGGCGTTGATTGCAATGAGAAACCCTTGACTGATGGAGCGCTAGATTTATTTGTTGGTGCAGCAGTAGATCCGCAATGTAAAAGTTGGTCGGGTTTGCAAAGTCGATTTGAACGCAAAATCGAAGCTGGAGCGCAGTTTTTTCAAAGTCAGTTAATTACCGATTTTGAGCGGCTAGAAAAGTTCATGGATACCATTGCTGCTGGCTATAAAAAACCAATTTTGGCAGGAATTTTTCTGTTGAAATCGGCAAAAAATGCCCAGTTTATTAATAGATGTGTTCCGGGTGTAAATATTCCCCAACATATTATTGATAGATTGGCAAAAGCCAAAGATCCTCTTGAGGAAGGGATGAAAATTGCCGCCGAGCAAGTGCAGATAGCGCGGCAATTATGTCAGGGTGTCCACATGATGGCGGTGAAGCGAGAAGATGCGATCGCGCCAATTTTAGATTTGGCTGGGGTTGCTCCAGTTAATCAGTTGGTATCCAAGTAAACGAAATAATAGATTTTTTTATTAAAGCAGATGGGAATAGCCATCTGCTTTTTTATGGTGAAACAGATGTATTTAAGATGTATTTACACTAGACTTCTTATTTACTCTCAATACCATAAGAATTTCAAACAGTTGGTATTTTTTCCTATACTGTTCATATTCATTACCAATTATTTTTATTTAATTAAATTTGTGTTTTTTGATATTAATACATGTATTACAAAATGAAGTGCGGAATGTGGAATTTTATATAGCGGTAGTGGTGACAAATCTATTAAAGTTTGGCAGATAAAACCGTAGTTTATTATCACTACATATTTACCACTACACAATGACATTAGTACCAAGCACTAGGTTTGTAGCAGTGAAAGTATTGAGAGTCACTAGAGTATTGAAATCAACAGTGCTATCACCAGAATTAACCTGCACCTGAGTATCAGTCCCCAATTGTACAAACCGCAGATAGTCGTCGCTGATCGGATTGCTACCACTATAGTTTAGGCTCTCAAATAAATTACTCAGAACTAACTGATCATTGGAGCTTTCAAAGTCTGTGATTGTATCACCAACCCAGCCGCGATCGCTCAAAGTTTGGTAAACAAACCTATCATTACCGCTACCACCAGTTAGAATATCGTTCCCGGCATTACCAATCAGAGTATCATCACCTGCACCACCAATTAAGGTATCAAGCCCGACACCACCCCGGAGTAAGTCGTTACCACCTTTGCCGTCAATGATGTCATTACCACCTTGAGCATTAATCACATCATCGGAGTTATCAAAGCCTTCAACATTATTGTTTAAGTCGTTGAGAAAAGTCACAGTGTTTTTGTTGAAGATAGTTCTTTGGGTGGACTTGATATCGAAGACATCATAACTATCTCTAATGCTAGTTTGCCCATCAAACAGAATATTACCAACTGCTCCTCTAGTCCCAGTTGGAAATAAGTTATCTAAATACTGTAAAGTGAAATCTTCTAGGATAATTTTTGCATCTGCTACGCCTTCAAAGGTGATTTCCAAATTCCTGTTATTCTGGGTGAGCAACAGATTACGGGCAGTCAAACCTGCACCATTAAATTTGATCACATCGACTTCTTTAATGATTTCTGATGGGGGATTGTAGCCTGTACCTACCCCACCAAAATAGCTAATAGTATCCGTACCATCACCTAAATTGTAGATAATTATATCATTATCGCCAAAGATGCCATTTATCTGATCGTCGCCTTTGTTACCTATGATGGTATCGTCTCCACTAACACCTGTAATTCGATCAGCATAATCGCTACCTATCAAGGTTTCATCAACATCATAAGTGCCATCTATGATATTAGGTGAGAGATAGATATTGGTCAGAGTATCGGTATCGCTGAATGCTCCACCTGGGCCAGTATTACCCAGGTCATTCGTAGTGATGGTGATACTGCCAGTATCACGATAATTAGTAGCTGTGAAAGATAAACCATCCAGAGCATTATTAATACTGCTAATTGTGCCAGTAAAGGTAAGGGTGGGGTCAGCTATGCCATCTCCGGTAGTGAAGGTAAGACCAGATGTATTATTTAAAGTTAGGATACCATTGGTGGCTGTCAGTGTTACTTGTACTGGGTTAGTGCCAGCATCAATGTCACTAATGGCAAACATCCTGCCTTGGTTACTAGAGAATATTAAGGGTGTGCCTTCATAAGCATCGTAAAAAGTGCTTAAAGTATTAGGAATGGTATTAACTGGACTTTGATTTAGCAAAACAGCAGTAGCTTCATAAGCACCTGTATCTACTATGCCGTTAAATATTCTGTCAAATCCTGTACTTCGCCCATCAGTAGTGATTCCTTTTGGAACTAAGGCATTATTCCCAGCGTTAATTGCAGGACTATCCTTGAGTAAGGCGTGAGTCAAACTAGTACCGCCGTTATTTTGCAGAGGACCAAGTTTGGGGTCAATGGAGTTATCGCTAGTACCAACGAGGGTGCTAGTAGTAAAACCTGTACTGCCAGTTCTGTCACCAATTAAGTTATTGCCTGAGTCTGTGAATTTGCCAATAACATCGGAATTGACATCTTCACTCGCGTATGGATCATCTTCGTAGTTGCCAGCAATAATTGTGTTTGCAACAATAACAGCGCCATTGGTTTGATTAACAATACCTCCTCCCTGGAAGAAACTTTTCCAAGGAGCATAAAGACGGGTTGCAGCATTATCGGTAATAGTACTGTTGCTAAGAGTCAGCTTACCAGAGTTAGAGATGCCACCACCTACGCTGGCTATATTGCTAGAAACAGTAGTGTTAGTTAAACTAAGACTACCAGAGTTAGAGATGCCGCCACCTAACTCGGCACTACTACCAAATATAGTGCTGTTAATTACTTTAGCAATGCCAGAGTTATAGATGCTGCCGCCATAGGTTGATGACTCAGGAGGATTACCAGACACTCCACGAGTGAACGCTCCATTATTAGAAAGAATACTGTTAGTTATTTCGAGAGTGCCGGTGTTGAAAATGCCGCCACCATAGGAAGGAGCATCATCAAGAAATGTTTGATTATTAGCAACAGTACTGTTATTCAGGCTGAGACTACCAGAGTTATAGATGCCGCCACCTACTGACGACCCAGTATTATCAGAAACGGTGGTGTTAGTTAGGTTAAGACTTCCACGGTTAAAAATACCGCCTACAGAGCCAATACTGTTAGAAACGTTGCTGTTATTTAGATTGAGGGTGGCGTTGCTATTGACTAAAATAGCACCAAATACATCATTTGCATTAGTTACCTTCAAACCATCAATAATGGCATCTGTTCCAGTATTGGCGATCTCAAACACTCTGAAGTCATCATTTCCACTGATAGTAAGGTTAGATGTGCCAGTTCCCAAGATCCGCAGATCATCAGTAATTGTCAGTTGCCCAGAAGTGAGATTAATAATATCTGGTGTATCATCACTAAACACCCCAGCAAAGGTAATTGTATCTTCGCCAGCATTGGCATTGGCATTTAGGATAGCTTGACGTAACGAGCCTTCCCCAGAATCGTTAGTATTGGTGACAACTGTGCCATTAGGTTTAGAAGTAGTGGGTGGTGCAATGGTAGTGCTGGGCTGGACTTCAACGGCTCCAATATCAACGATACCGTCAGCTATCCTTTCTGCACCCCTTTGGTCAGTGTTAATTTTAGAAAGAGTTAGTGCATTACTGCCTGTGTTAATTGCGGGGCTACCTGGTTGTAAAGTATGAGTTAAGGTGTTACCACCGTTATTTTGCAGCAGACCCAGTTTAGGATCAATTGGATTGGCTTTTGTACCTACGAGAGTGCTAGTAGTAAAGTATGTACTACCATTGCTCTTACCTATCAAATTATTGCCAGAGTCAATAAAGTAGCCATCTACATCAGGGTTTACTTCACCTGTAGTGGAGTTGTCAAAATTACCTGCAATGATAGTGTTACCAACAGTTATTCTGCTACCAGTCCCGTATTCATATATAGGTTCATTGAAAATACCACCGCCGTTGCCAAAACCATAAATATCACTATCTGAGTCTGCGGTATTATTGGTAATTGTTGTATTGAGTAGTGTAAGGGCTAGACGATTATAAATACCACCACCGCTACCGTTTGACTTATTGCCAGAAACCGTGCTGTTAATTAGAGTAGTATAACCAGAACCTTCTTCTTCATATCTGCCACTGTAATAGTTATAAATACCTCCACCGTCGTAATCTGCGGTATTGTTTGACACTGTACTGTTTCTCAGTCTAGCAATATTACTGTTAGATATACCACCGCCGTCATAGCCTGTGGTATTACCAAATACTTGACTACTGTTAAGGCTGAGAGTACCACCATTAGATATACCACCCCCTCCACTGAAGGCCTTATTGCCAAAGACCGTACTGTTAGTTAGGCTGAGAGTGCCACCGTTAAATATACCACCCCCCCCGTTGTCGCCAGTATTGCCAGAGATCGTACTGTTAGTTAAGCTGAGAGCGCCACGGTTAGATATACCACCCCCATAGCTTGCCGTATTATTAGAGACCGTACTGCTAGTTAAACTGAGGATGCTACTGCTATTGACAAAAATACCTCCGCCTCCTTGTCCGGGAGGAGTATTGTTCAAGTTTTTAGCATTGGCAATTTTTAAGTCATCAATGATTACATCTGTGCCTGCTCCTGATATCTCAAATGCTCTAGAAGTATTATTGCCACTAATGGTAAGTTGAGATGCTCCCGTACCTTGGATGGTTAGATTATCAGTAATCCTGAGTTGCCCAGAGGTGAGGGTGATAGTATCTGGGGTGTTATCAGCGAATACGCCTGCAAAGGTAATTGTATCCCTACTAGGAGTATTATTGGCTAATTTAATTGCCTCTCTTAGAGTTGTGATGCCATTATTGCGATCGCCATCATCTTCATCTGAAATACTATTAACCGTAAAGGTGGCAAATACTCCGGTGTAAGCTTGTTGCGTCGTTTGAGTAAATGCTAGACTCACTTCCATCTGTGCAGTGCAGACTTCCAGTTTCCAGTTACCGCCTAATGCCGCAGTGCCTACTCGCTCACGAGAAGCCGCAATATTTAAACCTGTGAGTTGGTGTAATTTTGTAATAAATTCTGCCCCGGCATCACCTGCTGCTAGGTTGCAACTGTAAAGGAGTAAGTTCTCAAATTTTGGTTTAGAGGTTAGCTGCTGCCATTGTTGCAGTTGTTCTTGATAGTTGTTAAGGGTATCGAGTCCTAAGCGTGTGTTGCCTAAATACAAGCAACCAGGAACACCGTGAGCCACAATGTGGATACTAGT
This sequence comes from Nostoc commune NIES-4072, assembly GCF_003113895.1. NCBI lineage: Bacteria > Bacillati > Cyanobacteriota > Cyanophyceae > Nostocales > Nostocaceae > Nostoc > Nostoc commune. The sequence goes on from NZ_BDUD01000001.1 coordinate 3,444,547, forward strand.
CAGATTTTGGCCGTGATAAGCCAAAATCTTCGTAATTTCCTTTATGCCGTTTTGTGTTGGTGTTATGAAAAATACTTTTGTGTTGGGAGTAACACCGTTGGCTAAACTCTGATAGTCTTCAACTGCTGTGTCTATAAAGACTAGATTGTGGGTTTTGGCAGTAGAGATTGTGAGTTTTGACCTTACCTGTAATTTAGTGATTATGGTCATTTTATATCCCAATTTTTAGTAAATTAGCTCAACTTGAATTTTTCTAGCCTTGTGCTAGGAAGAGTTTTAATCTACTGACTAAGTATAGAGGTGCAATAACTTTGGTTAATTTTATGATGTGATGAGTGTTACTTTTAAGAGCTTGCTGAAAAACTATCCAAAGAAGGATTGTGTTTTTATACAACATTTGCATCTACAATAAGGTATTTGGATTATTACACATAATACAATGTAATTTTAGCCCAAAGCCTGTTGTATTTACTGAATGGACAATAAGTAAACTAACACATTAACTAAAAAACAGTAAACCAAAAAGTTTTTCCTTAATTGTGATCGCTACTGCCAAAACAATTTTATACTAATTGAGAATTAGTGAATCAGTAAAGTCTTCTCTCAAGTGAGAAGGTTTAAGTAAAAAAATCACAATTATGTGTCGCAATGATATCGTAATTGACCGGAGCAGCCTCAGTAATGTTACTGAAATTGTCAAGTTGTCCCAAGCCAATGACCCAGAACATGGTGGTATGTTGTTAGGTCATCTTGAGCCAGAGGCAGTGATGATGACCATATCTAAAATGCCGAGCGTTGTAGCCCCAAAGATGGGCAAGTTGTAGGATTCTTACTCAGTTGGTCAAAGGCAACTGCTAATTTACCAATAGTAAAGCTGATGTTACAAGCCTACGCTGGTACAAAAGATGCTTACTTATATGGCCCAATCTGTGTTGATGAAACTATGCGTGGACAAGGTATTGCTGGGAAAATGTTCTCAAAATTAAAAGATTTTTACTCGTGAGAAATCCGGGTATAGGCATTCCTCTCTGCTCTCCCGTTTCCTCTCTACAAGACCCTGAACACAAACGCGCTCTTTTAAACTTGCTCTTTATTAGTAAATAAGATGCATTTGCCCTGGCGTCTAATGTAATTGACAAGTGCGATCGCCTCTTTTATATTTAGTAAGCCAGAGCGATCGCACTTAAATCAGTTATCAGTTATCAGTTATCAGTTATCAGTTATCAGGCGTATGGTGGGGGATTTAGACCCGCCACCAACGCATTCCACCTGGAGGTGGGGGACTTAAACCCAGGGATAAATAGATCACTGATAACTGTTTACTGTTCACTGTTCACTGTTAAAACCTGGGTTACATTTTACCGTGTTGCAACACTTGTTGTAGATGTTGGCGAATCTCTTGTGCGTGTTCAATATCAGATTGACGCAATTTTTGGAACAACTCTACGCAAGGCTGAGAACCTACTTGTTCTGCATCTTTGATGTAGGTATCGTAAGCTTTAACGGCTTCTGCCTTGTTGTGCAAAACGGTGACAAAATCATACTCCAAGTCGCTAATCGCTGTTTGAGACTGTCCGTTACCTGTATTTGTAGTCATTGCTTGACCCTCTTTGAGAATTTCTAATTAACTTATACTCACCCTTAAAGAGGGATTCATCTTCCAAAAAGAGTATATTTCAATACGTCGGAAGTACCTTGCAAAAGTAAGTTATACCATTTTAGATTTTAGATGCATCCAATTTCCTGATACAGCTTTAAGCAAAGGAGTGGAGAGTAAGAAAATACTTTTTCCCCACTCCCCACTCTCCACTCCCCACTCCCCATTTTCATAACAATTTATCCAAGCGGTTGATTCTCATCACATTGACGTGAATACTGGAATTCCAACTCATTTTGCCGTTCCCTACCTCCTCTATAGACAACCGGACAAAACTTAGTGTTAGCACTCATGCAATCCATGTGTGGGGTTTTAGCACAGACTACGAGTAGTCCACCCAGAACAAACAACAAACCACAAATTGCAAGCGTATTAACCCAATGCATTTCCAGCGCTCCGTGAACTACTATCTCTCGCAGTAGAGATACAATTGTTACCTCAACTGCGACTCCTACAGAGATACTATGTTCTTGCAAGTAGACCATTAATAGTCGGAATAACTCGACTAAAATCAACACAAATAGTATTTTTGCAGTCACATGTTTATAGTCTAGTGGCTGCGTGATAGCGATCGCTATCCCCCACAATTGGATCAGCATGACGGCGAACAAACCCAAACACAAGACAATCACAATTAAGTCTTGAAAGGCTTCCATGTTGCGAACAATTGAGTGCCGATCAAGCCAGCGATCGCTAAATAAAAATCGACTTTTCTGGCGCTTTTGCATGTACATTTTTCCAATCGGGACAAGTTCAGACAACACCAGCGAGTCAACCCAATAGTTTTATGTTACGCAATATTAAATTTTTGCGCCTCAGCGAGGTTTGTAATTTAAATTTTGTGCTTGTTGCAACAATTGTTCGGCATTTTTTGCCCACTGAGGATTTTTCTGAGCATTATATAAATCTCTAGCAAATTGCAATACTTGCACTGCATCCCCATATTGCTTTAACTGCATAAAAACTAACCCTGCACCATAATAAGCGTTGGGATAGTTAGAGTTAGCTTCGGCTGATTTTCTAAAAGTCTCTAATGCCTCTTGTAATTTACCTTGCTGAAACCAAATTGAGCCGAGATTATAGTAAGCTTCTGGATACTTTGGATTAATTTTTACTGCCTGATTAAACGCATCTTTGGCTTGATCGAGTTTGCCTTGTTGGAGATAACACATCCCTATATGGTAAGAAGGCTCTGGTGCATTTTTGCTATATTCTATGGCTTTTTTAAAAGATGCGATCGCTTTTTCGCAATCTCGTTGCTGTTCTCGTACCAACCCCAAGTTATAGTGGGCAAATCCTAATTTTGGATCGAGTTCTAACGATCGTTGCAAGTAATCGTTAGCTAACTGTAAATTATTCCCCTCTAACAACGCACCACCTAAATTAGCAAAAGCTGGAGCAAATTTAGGATCGGCTTGCGTCGCTCGATAAAATGCATCCGCAGAGGGTTGTAATTGTCCCGTTTGTCGCAATGCTAACCCTAGATTATAGTGCGCTGGTGCTAATGTCGGATCTAATTTAGCTGCTTGTTTAAAGGCTGCGATCGCATCTTGTACCTTTCCCGCCTGAATTGCTTGTAAACCTTGGTTTAACAAGTCTACAGCAGTTTTACCATTAGATTGTGCCAGCTTTAAGGGGACAGGAGCAGATAGAGAAAGAGAGGGGGAGGAAATGCTAACAAGCAGCATCAAACTTACTAACCCGGCTATCCGATATTTAAAGAATGATTTTCCCATTGATTTTCTGACTTGCAAAACTTTCGGTTAAATTTACTTTATAAAAAATTTTTTACAAAAATTTTTATTTTGCCATAAAAGCCTACTTTTGTTAAGTTTTACTAAGCCAAATCTTACGACAGGCTACAATTTTTTTAAATTTAGATTAAAAGGAGCATAATAACAAATTAAAGAAGGGGTAATTTTGACTCCAGAAAAGCATTTTTTATCCCTGATATATACAGAATCATGCGGTTAGGAAAGACTTACCGCAAGGGAGGTTTTATGAACGAAAAAGTAAAATCGGGTTCGCGGAATGTTGCAATTGTCGGGCCTTATTTGAGTGGAAAAACCACTTTACTAGAAAGCTTGTTATTTGTCACAGGGGCAATTTCTCGCAAAGGGAGTGTTAAGGACAGCAATACAGTGGGGGATAGTGCTGCCGAGTCGCGCGATCGCCACATGAGTGTAGAAGTCAGCGCCGCTAGCACTGAGTATAACGGCATTCGCTTCACTTTTATTGACTGTCCGGGAAGTATAGAATTTGCCCAAGAAACGTACAATGCTTTAATGGGAGTGGATGCGGCAATTGTAGTTTGCGAACCCATCCGCGATCGCGTCCTCACCCTCGCCCCTCTATTTAAATTCCTCGATGATTGGGAAATTCCCCACCTCGTCTTCGTCAACAAAATGGATCGGGCAAATATTCATGTTTTAGAAACGTTGCACGCCCTGAAAGCATTATCTAGCCGTCCCCTGGTAGCGCATCAATATCCCATCATGAACGGGGAACAACTTACCGGCTTTATCGATATGGTGAGTGAACAAGCATATCAATATCATCCAGGCGCACCTGCTGACCCCATTCCCTTTCCCGAAAGTTTAAAAGAAGAAGAACATATAGCGCGGGCAGAAATGCTCGAAGCCTTAGCAAATTTTGACGACCATTTACTCGAAGAACTTTTAGAAGACATCGAACCTCCTCAAGAAGAAATCCTCCAAGATTTAAAAATGGAATTAGGGGCAGATTTGGTAGTGCCCGTTTTCTTTGGTGTAGCAGAACAAGATTATGGTGTTAGACCTCTATTAGAAGCCTTGTTACGGGAAGCCCCCGAACCAGAAACCACAGCAGAACGTCGGTTAAAAAACATAAAAGGTGATACAGCTTTAGCGCAGGTATTAAAAACTTACTACACTCCCCAAGGTGGCAAACTCTCTCTTGTGCGTGTTTGGCGGGGCAAATTAACTGATGGTATTGTCCTCAATGGCATTCGCACTGGTGGAATTTACCGCTTAATGGGACAACAACAGCAGTCAGTTAACCAAGTTAATGCTGGTGAAATTGTGGCATTGAGCCGTTTAGAAGGAATCAAGACAGGCGATACAATCTCCACAGAACAGCAGTCGGCAATAAAATTACCCAAAGCTGTAGAGTTGGAACCAGTGTATGCCCTCGCCATTACACCAGAAAAGCGCAACGATGAAGTAAAACTTAGCAGTGCCATCACCAAGTTATTAGAAGAAGACTGTTCACTTGCTTGGGAACAACATGGCGATACTCACGAAGTTATCTTGTGGGGACAAGGCGAGATTCATTTACAAGTCGCCCTAGATAGACTGCGCCGCAAATATAACTTGCCAATGACAACTCATTTACCGCAAGTGCCTTACAAAGAAACCATCCGTAAAACAGTGGCTTCAATTCATGGGCGCTACAAGCACCAAAGCGGTGGTCACGGACAGTTCGGTGATGTTTTTCTCGACATCAAACCCCTACCACGCGGTACAGGTTTTAATTTTAATGAAACTATTGTCGGCGGTGTGGTTCCTAAACAGTACATCCCTGGCGTGGAAATGGGCGTGCGGGAATTTCTGACACATGGGCCTTTGGGCTTTCCAATGGTGGATTTGGCGGTAACTCTGACTAATGGTTCGTATCACAACGTTGATAGTTCCGAACAAGCCTTTAAACAAGCTGCCCGATTGGCAATGCAAACGGGAATACCCCAAGCGGAACCTACCCTGTTAGAACCAATTCTGCGGGTGGATGTTACCACACCTAGCGAATTTACTTCCAAAGTGCTGCAACTGTTGAGTGGTAGACGGGGGCAAATTTTAGGCTATGAAGGCAGAAACGATTGGCAAGGTTGGGATAATATCTCTGCATACTTGCCACAAGCAGAGATGCAAAACTTTATTGTAGAGCTGCGATCGCTCACCTTGGGCGTTGGTTCCTTCCACTGGGAATATGACCATCTCCAGGAAGTGCCAGAAAAGCTTGCTGAACGTGTCATTAACAGCAATGGCAATGGTGGTAACGGCAACGGCAAGTAATTTGAGATTTGTCTAAAAATCAAAGCCCTGCAATTAAACGTGCAGGGTTTTTCGTCAACAGATATTTAATAAGTTTTGAACGTGCTGTTGAAATGTTAATTCTTTTGTACTCCAATGTTCTCGGAATGCTCGTATTTTTTCCAATTTTATTGCTTTTCCAAATGCAGGGAAATGAATAAGACAATCAAATAATTTGTCGTTTTCTGGAGGATTATCCCAGTTATCAGTCATCCAAACTACTTGAACAAGACGATAAATATTAAATTCATCTCCAGGGTTTTTATCAGGATAAAGTTGCTTATTTAGCATTTGAACAATGTGCGTTACTTTACTACGTTGTCTTAAAATCATCAGTTCACCTTCTTGTGGAGTATTGGCATTTATTTTGTCTCTACCTTTTAAATTTCTCCAATGTAAGGCAAAAATCTTTAAGCCTGGATCTATAGTAGATATGTTTTGATAAGCCCAAGGTTGACCATTTAAAGGTTTTACGTTTTTAGTCCAAATTAATCCATTTAAATCCATAACTATTTCTCAATCTTGTTGTAAGATAGAAACTACAGTTATAGTTTTCCCGAAAATATTGCTAAAATAACAAAATTTTGTTTTTGTAAATATCACCAAGGCTGAGATTCCCGACTTGTGTAGAGAAGTTGGGAATCTTTTTCAATCTACAAAAGGATTTGTAAACCGCACGCCCTCAACCGTCGCACCTGATGCGAAGTCCTCAGTATAAATTTCTTGAATTTGGTTGAGTCGCGCCGTTGCCCAAATTTGCGCGTCCCAAAACCCGAAGTGATGGGTTTCCACGCCGCGAATTGCTTCTAAAGAGATGAGTCGTGTAATATCAACGACATGGCAAGCAGCTAAATAGTTACGCATTCGCACCAGCGCCTCAGCAGGAGTTAAAAGCGAACGCCGAATCCGGGTTGTGGCCATAAAAAACTCTCCCAACACTTGGGTACTAATTACCGCCTTACTAGAACGAATCAATTGGTCAGTAAGTGCGATCGCGCGTTCCTGTTTTGCGGTATCTAGTGGATCGTAGATGTAAACGAGAATGTTGGTATCAAGTAAAATCCTACCGTTCATAGAGGTCTTCACGCTGCCAGTCCCGACCTCCAAGTTGAGCAGGTCGAGTTTTGATTTGATCGATAAATTCTCTTTCGGCTTCCCACATTACAAGATTGGTTTGGGGTGCAGTTATTTCACCAAGATGAAGGTCAATAGCTTGGCGAATAATCTCTGCTTCACTTACACCCGCTTGTTGGGCGATCGCTTTTAGCAGATGTTCTTGATGCGGTTCAATATAAATCTGCTTACGAATTTTACTCGACACAATTTAAATTTTACATAATGTATACATTACATTATACATTATGTGCTAGTAGCGTAGGCTTTGCCCGCCGTAGGCATCGCTCCAAGGCTGAGATTCCCGACTTCTGAGAGAATTCGGAAATCTTTATTTAATCTGTAAAAAGATTCGTAAACCGCTAATTTGTGTGAAATGATATTAGTTTCATAAAAGCATTGGGGAATTATGTAATTAAGCATATTCGTCTTAATTACAGAGAAAAAATCATGGGCTTTATAGTCTCTCTTGTAACTAGCCTAATTGCAATCCTCGTTTATCTCAATACAGATAAGATATCTGGTGAAAAGTCACGTTTGGCAATACGCACAATTATGATATTGATTAGCAGTATTGCAGTCCTGAATTCTATTTCTAGGCTTTTAGTGATTGTCCCACCAGGCAATGTCGGTGTAGTCAACTTGTTTGGCGAAGTTTCTGAAACTACTCTTAATCCTGGTGTTCACTTGCTTAATCCCTTTAACAAAGTGCTGAATTTTTCCACTCGCATTAAGGATGTAAAGGAAAATGTAGATGTAACATCCCAAGAAGGTTTGAGCCTAAATCTTGATGTCAGTAATTGCGAGCGATTGAAGCCACAGAAAAGCTAGCTCAATCTAATAATTCTAAGCTTGTAATTATTGGTTCTGAAAAAGGCAGTATGCCTATTATGATCCAGCCAGAAACAGGAACCTCAAAGCCCTAAAATTTTATTATCAAGTCAATAGCTTGGCAGCAAAGAATCTTTGCTTCAATTACACCAGTTTGTTGGATGATCGCCTTTAACAGATGCTTTTGATGCATTTAATTATGTAAAAAATGAGGACGATTTGCACAGCAGGACATAAAAACTTGAACGCCAGCAGTTAATAGACCTCTTGGAAAAGTTAAAAAATTAGGAATGTCATTTTGAGCGGAACTCAGGGGAGAGAAAATTTTCACCAGATGTTTCGCTCCGCTCAAGATGACAATTTAAGCATTTATGCAAGATAAGGTAAGTATACTTATTACCTTAATCTCTAATTTTCTGTTTGCAGTGGCAGCTATTTAATTACCTTAAAATTCTCAATGGTAAGATATCTTTCTTCATCAGCTATCTGACTGTTGTAATCGATATCAATTTGGGTTGGATAGCCGAATCTAGCATTGTACCGCACATTCAGGCTGGCGGCTTTACGGTTGATAGCATCTTGAATCACATCAAACAGTTTAGGAATTGTGTTGTAATTTTGAAAGTATTCTTTAACATCTTTACCTGTAGCTACAGAAGTGATAGAACTTGTTTGACCATTACGTACTTTAATTACTACTGGCCCCCTAGCCTCGCCTATACAAAAGCAACTATTGCTCAAAGTATAGTCATAGTTGGAAATATTTTGCTGATTCCAGAAACGGCGATTAAATGCTAATCGCTTTTCTGCTCGCCTTAAATTTAAGTTATTACTTGCTGGCGATTGTGCTATCTCTATGGGAGATTTAGACATTACTGGTAAGTTCAGTCCCAAAGATAGCAATAATCCGGCACTGATAATGATAGGTAAACGCATATCAATCCCTTGAATTTCAAAAGTATTATATATGTATTATAGATATTAATTTATCTATTTATTTAAGTACACTTTATATTTTTATTAAAATTCATTAGTGGGTAGACAAGGGTAAATATAGGAATCGTATTTGATTTTTGAAATTATCTGTGTGGTGCGCGTTCGCGGAGCGTGTCGCAGGCAAGCGCGATAGGCGGGGAGTGGGGAGTCAATACCGTTCGGTTAAGGAATTTCTTGGTTGAGGCAGGTAGAGGGAGCAGGGGGAGAAGAGAAGCAGGGGGAGAAAAGAATGGCTGAACATATACCCTCTTGCCTCCCCTGCCTCAAGAGCTTATCCGAACCGTATTGAGTGGGGAGTAGGGAATAAGGAATTAGGCTTTTCGAGTTTTACCGAGCTTCTTTAAAAATCAAATATTAGTCCTATAGGAAATTTATGACTGTAAGGAACTGGTTGGTGAGTGTAGTCTATAGCTAAATCAGATCCCACGTAATCGCATACACGCGAGAATATTTTCTGTATGCCGTAGAATTTTTACTGTAAAAAACAAATGGTTTTATTTCAAGTATGGATGAAGCACAAACTTGGTATATTGTCAAGCGCTCTACTGGGAATTGCGAAATTGTCCCCAGCGACAAAGTTGGCGATGATAATGTAGAGGTTATAGAACAGTGGGGGCCTTTTAGTTCGCAAGAAGAAGCGATCGCTCGGCGTGTCGGACTTATTAGGGCTGGAAAGTGCCAACCAGTTTAAATTAGGAGTTAGGAGTTTGGAGTTCACAATGATGGTTTTTATTCCTAACTCCTCACTATTCACTCCTAACTTTATTCCCAACTCTTCATTTTTCTGCTGTGGCTGCGCCCTTAGCAGCTATTTTTTTACCTATTATGTCCACTGCTTTAGCAAATTGAGGATCTGCTAAAGTAGCGAGTTTGTCACGTTCATGAAGCCACAATTCCTCCATTTGGGCTTTGGTCAGATCCACCTTCACATCTGGACTAATACCTTTATGATTAATATCAGTACCGTTGGGGGTGTAGTAATGAGCAATTGTTACCGCCAATCCTGAGCCATCTTCCAAGGGACGCACCGATTGCACTAGTCCCTTACCAAAGGTTTGAGTACCAACCAAAGTAGCACGCTTGTTGTCCTGCAAAGCCCCGGAGAGGATTTCACTTGCACTGGCTGAACCTTTATCTACCAGCACCACCAAAGGTTTATTCGTCAAGGCGCGTCCGTTTGCTTCTTCTTTTTCTGCCTCTCCTTGGCGTTCGACGGTGGAGACAATCTTACCTTTATCTATCCACATCCGGGCAATCTCTACACTGGAGAAGAGTAAGCCACCCGGATTACCACGCAGATCCAGAATATATCCAGCTACCTGTTTGCTTTCTAAATCCTTGATAGCAGTTTGCATTTCTTTACCAGCATTGGCGCTGAACTGGTTCAGGCGAATGTAGCCAAGATTACCTGCTGGTGTTTTCTTTTGGGAATATTTAACTGGATGAATTTCAATCCGCGCCCGTTTGATGTCAAACTGTTTTGTCTGACCGTCGCGCTGAATTGTTAAGCTGACTTGCGTTCCTGCTTCACCTCGAATCAGGGATACTGCCTGATTAGTATCCATCCCCTTAGTATTTTTGCCGTTGATTTTGAGGATGATATCTTTCGCCAAAACACCAGCTTTAAAAGCTGGTGTATCTTCGATTGGGGCAATTACAACCAATTGCTTGGTTTTTTCATCCTGGCTGATCGTGATTCCAATCCCTGTCAATTCCCCAGAGGTATCCACTTGCATATTCTTGAATTCTGCTGGGTCCATAAACCGGGTGTATGGGTCATCTAGCTTTTTGAGCATTTCCCGAATGGACTTATACGCTTCCTGCGGATTACTGTAGGACTTGCTTAAGTATTCTTTACGAACAGCCTGCCAGTCTACTTGATTAAAAGTACCATCTACGTAATTGCGGTATATATTTTGCCAAACTTCATCTACTAATTGTTTAGGACTTGCTTTAAATAAAGCCTGACCTCGCGAATGAATGCCAAGGCTAGTAACAGCGATCGTGGAGAGTGTCACTGCCGTAGCACCCAAAACAAGCCTACTTTTTGTAATCACCATAATGACAGCTGCGTCAGAGGGAAAATATATAGTCAGTATGCTCAATCTAACACAGGCTACCACTGTGCAGACCTAGTATGTATCCTTAATTTAACCAAAATACTTGACAATCCGGCGAACTTGATGGTTTATACAAAATTTTTGGGAGTGAGGAATCGGGAATCGGGAATCGGCATGGGCACAGGAGGCAGGAAGCAGTAAGCAGAAGTTTTTGAATTTTGAATTGATTTCTCCCCCTACTCCCTACTCCCCACTCCCTCAACTCCTTACGGTTCTACCCAGCGTTCATCTCCCTTAATCAGGTTAATTAATTCCTCTACACCTTTATCTTCTGGGACTTTTTTAATTTCCTCTCTGCCACGATACAAAGAAATGTAACCAGGTGTTTTGCCAACATAACCATAGTCGGCATCCGCCATTTCTCCGGGGCCATTGACAATACAACCCATAACCGCTATGTCAAGACCAGTTAAGTGTTTAGTGGCTTCCCGAACTTTGTGCAACACTTCTTCTAGGTTAAACAAAGTGCGTCCACAAGAAGGACAAGCGACGTATTCCACCATCGTTTTTCGCAATCCCAAAGCTTGGAGAATGCTGTAGCAGACGGGAATTTCTTTTTCTGGGGCTTCTGTAAGTGAGACGCGAATTGTATCGCCAATACCATCAGCAAGTAAGGTAGCAATACCAGCCGTGGATTTAATTCGCCCATATTCGCCATCACCGGCTTCGGTAACGCCTAAATGTAGCGGATAATCCATACCCAGTTCATCCATGCGCTTGGCTATCAGGCGATAGGCGGCTAGCATCACTGGTACTCGTGAGGCTTTCATGGAAATTACCAAGTTGCGGAAATCTAGAGATTCACAAATGCGAATGAATTCTATGGCAGATTCCACCATGCCTTCTGGGGTGTCACCGTATGTAAATAGCATCCTTTCAGCGAGAGAACCGTGATTTACCCCAATTCGCATCGATTTACCTTGATCGCGCAAAGAAACTACCAGAGGTTCTAAGGTTTCGCGGATTTTTTCGCCAATTTCGTCAAATTCGGCTTTAGTATACTCGGTTCGATTGACGTTGGGCTTTTCAAAGACATATAACCCCGGATTAATCCGCACTTTTTCTATGTGCTTGGCAACTTCCACGGCGATTTTTAGTCCGTTGTGATGGACATCAGCCACAATGGGCACGTCTTGGTAAGTTTTTATTAATTTTTGTTTGATTTCTGCTAAAGCTTTAGCATGAGCCATACTGGGCACTGTGACGCGGACAATTTCGCAGCCTATTTCGTGCAGACGACGAATACCAGCTACAGAACCATCAATATCAAGGGTGTCTTCGTTAATCATTGACTGCACTACAACGGGGTAGCCACCGCCAATGGTGACATTTCCCACCTTTACAGGACGGGTTTTACGCCGCTTGATGGTTGTATCAAAGGTAGGTTGGCTGGATGTCGTATTTGAAGTATCTACTATGGGCAGAGTTTGCATAACCTGATTAGGTAAATTTGCTGTCGTTAAAATATCAGATTTGATAAATCTCTGTTTCCCAGATTGCCACAGGTGGTGGCTCTTTGGGACGATTAATGAAAAAAGGAAAATAAGACAGGCAAAGAAATAAAGAGCAATTTAAAGGTTTTGCTCATTTATAAAGATATATTGCTGAAAAATTATTTTAACTGAGTAGCTTGAGTAGCGTTTCGCAGAAAAGCTTAAGGAAGCGATCGCATTCTTACTGTGTCATAACTACTACCAATACTATCGTAATTCTATTATCCAAACTGCAATAAATCTATAAATTATCATTCATTCTTTATAGTACCAGCAGGCATGATTGTATTGTAAAAAATAGCACCGTCAAGGTTTGTATCTTTCAAGTCTGCTTGTTCAAGATTGGCGTAACTGAGATTAGCTTGCTGTAAATTAGCGGCGATCGCCCTACCACCAGCTAAATTAGACTTATCACTAAATTTTTTGACGCTGATGCTAGAAAAAACATCTACATTCCAGAAAGCTATAGAAGCGGTAGAAGCATTAGATCCAGAAGCTCAGGCTATTCTTGTAGATATTATCCAAAAGCGCCTTAAACAACAGCGACGGGATGGCTTATTAAAAGAAATCGCGCAAGCAGAGAGTGAATATGCTCAAGGTAATGTCCGGCGTGGATCAGTTGCAGATTTGATGGCGGAGTTAGACGAGTGAAAAATTTGGTTTGGAGTCCGACTTTTGTTCGTGCTTTTAAGCGTCTAGTCAAGAAAAATCCTGAGTTACGTTCTCAAATTGAGCAGGTATTAGAACAAATTGCTGAAGACTCATTTCAACTCAGTTTACGTAGTCACAAACTAAAAGGTGATTCATCGGGTAGATACTCATGTTCAATTGATTATCGTAATCGGATTTTATTTAAATTTGTTACAAATCCTGAATCAGGAGAGGAAGAAATTTTCTTGCTAACTTTAGGTTCCCATGATGAGGTTTACTAAATTCAGCATTATTTTTGACTAAGGCAAGCCTAATAATTAGAAAATAAGTACAGATTTTAGATGAACACCCAAATAACAACCCAACTACCCATTCCCCCGCATTTTAACCCCAATAAGGTAGGAGAAGTCTGGCGCGTACCTTACCAAGAACGTGCCGCCGAAGCTGAAATCTGGGCAAAACAACACGATATCAAACCTGCATCTTTAGATAAAAGCCGGATTTGCTTACTATTAATTGATGTCCAAAATACGTTCTGCATCCCTGGATTTGAATTATTTGTAGGTGGAAAATCTGGGAATGGGGCAGTGGATGATAATGTTAGGTTATGTGAGTTTATTTATCGCAACTTGGGAGTAATTACAAAAATTGTACCTACTCTGGATACCCACACAGCAACACAAATCTTCCATCCGATCTTTTGGGTGAATGCCGCCGGAGAACATCCTACTCCAGCAGCTACCAACATTACCCCAAAAGACATCGAACAAGGTATCTGGAAAGTTAATCCAGTAGTTGCTGACACTGTTACTAATGGGGATTATGAATTATTAGAAAAACATACTTACCATTACGTTAAGCAACTAAGTCAAGACGGTAAATATCCCCTGACAGTTTGGCCTTATCATTCTATGTTGGGTGGTATTGGTCATGCTTTAGTTTCATCAGTAGAAGAAGCGATATTTTTTCACAGCATTGCTCGTCAGAGTCAGACACAATTTGAAATTAAAGGTGAGAATCCCTTAACAGAAAATTATTCTATTTTGCGTCCAGAGGTGTTGGAAGATTTTGAGCAACGTCCACTTGGTCAAAAAAACACGCGTCTGATTAAGCAACTTTTAGAATATGATGCAGTAATTATTGGTGGTCAAGCTAAAAGTCACTGCGTCGCTTGGACAATTGACGATTTATTAACAGAAATTAAACAGGTAGATGCCACCCTTGCTCAAAAAATCTATTTGCTAGAAAATTGCACTTCTCCTGTTGTTGTTCCTGGTGTTGTGGACTACACAGAACAGGCAGATGCAGCATTTACAAGGTTTGCAGAGGCAGGAATGCACATCGTAAAATCTAGCGAAAATATAGCATCTTTTTTTTAACGCATAGGCGCTTCGCCTTCCCGCAGGGTAGGATCGCAAAGGTTTCGCAGAGGAAGACAGAGATTTCCTTTGCGTTCCTCTGCGTTTCAAAACGAACTTCATTTTTTCAAATAACCGTTTGGATCTTCTGCTACCCAACCCAGAGATGAGCTAGAACGCACTTCAAAATGGAGGTGCGGTTGACTGGAGGTTGGTTGTCCACTAGTGCCTACTGTTCCCAGTAAGTCTCCTTTTTTTACTTGTTGACCGACAGAAACCTTGATGCTGTCAAGCTGGGCATAGCGGCTTTGGAGTCCGCCACTGTGGTTAATAATGACCAATTTGCCATAAGAACCTTGGTCATTAGCAAAGGCTACGGTTCCAGGCGCGATCGCTAGCACATCTGTACCAATTGGTGCTAATAAATCAACACCACTGTGGAAGAAAACTTGACCTGTAGCAGGATTAATTTGCCAGCCGTAAGCTAATCCCACAGTTGCCACTTCTCCCAAAGGATATCCAGACAAGGATGCACGGTTTGGTGTACCTGCATCAGTAGGTAAGGGGGACTTAGTTACAACACCATTGGGCGACCAATTTACCCCCGGAACAAACACAATTCTAGGGTCTTGTTGGCAGCCATTCACTTCAAAAAGGCTGTCAGCACGAACTTTGTATTGTGCTGCTACTTGTCGCCAAGTTTGACCACGAGGCACTTCGACTACAATCCCATTGTAGGGAGGAATTTGAAGTACACTACCAACGGGTGCGATTGCACCGCTCTGCAAAGCTGGATTCATGCCGATAATAGTTGTAGGTATGAGATTGTAGCGTTGCGCTATGCTCTCCAAAGTTTCGCCACGAACAACTTTATGGCGTTTGAAGCGAGATAGGGCTGGAGTTGGGCAACCACCCACAGCAGCTTTGGCACTGTTGATGTTTGGCAGTGTGGATACTAAGCTCAAGGCGCTAACTAAGCTACAGAGAATCAGTTGACGAAAGGGTAAAGTCATGTATACAGGTCAAGATCGCATTATTAAATTTTAGATGGAGAGTGTGGGAAGTGGGGGAGTAGGGAGTGGAAAGGGCAGGGGGAGCAGGGGGAGATGAGGGAGGGAGGGAGGGAGGGACAAGAATTAATAACCAATGCCCCATGCCCTATGCCCCATGCCCCATGCCCCATGCCCCATGCTCAATTCCTCGTAAATTGATCTGTCCACTTGCCGTTAGCTTGACTACACTTAGAAATTAGCAACTGCATTTCTGTCCTTAAGCAGAATGATTATGAAGTTATCCTTAAAGCAACTGGCGATTTATGTATTTTTACTGGCGTTTGGCTGTGGTGCAGGTTTATTTGGCAGTCGCTATTTCCTGCTCAAAAATTCCTCGTTCCAGCAGTTAAGAAATGTAACAATGGCTTCGCCTCCAGAATCTGTAGTACCAAATTCTTCTAACGGAGCAATTGGGGCTACTGGGGGCGATAATGTGAATTTTATTGCGACGGCAGTGCAAAAAGTTGGCCCGGCGGTTGTGCGAATTAATGCCACGCGTAAAGTCGCTAATCCTATTTCTGACGCTTTGAAAAATCCCCTCTTGCGGCGATTCTTTGGAGAGGATGAGCAACCAATTCCCCAAGAACGCATTGAGCGCGGTACAGGATCGGGATTTATTTTGAGCGAGGATGGAGAATTACTGACTAACGCTCATGTGGTAGCTGATACAGATACAGTACAAGTCACCCTCAAAGATGGTCGCAGTCTAGAGGGGAAGGTGGTAGGAGTTGATTCGGTGACAGATGTGGCGGTGGTAAAAATAAAAGCGGATCATTTACCGACAGTAAAGTTAGGCAATTCGCAAAACTTAATACCAGGACAATGGGCGATCGCTATTGGCAATCCTCTTGGTTTAGATAATACTGTCACTATTGGCATCGTCAGCGCGACAGATCGTACAAGTACTCAGGTTGGTGTCCCAGATAAGCGAGTCAGCTTTATCCAAACTGATGCCGCAATTAACCCTGGTAATTCTGGTGGCCCCTTGTTAAACGCCCAAGGCGAAGTGATTGGTGTTAACACAGCCATCCGCGCTGATGCTCAAGGACTCGGTTTCGCTATCCCTATCGAAACCGCCGCGCGCATCGCTAATGAACTTTTTACCAAAGGGCGTGTACAACATCCCTTTTTGGGTATTGAAATGGCAGACCTTTCTCCCATCAGAAAACAGCAGATTAATCAAGAAAAACAGATCAACATTCAGCAGGAAGCTGGGATTGTAATTAAAGAAGTCACAGAGGATTCCCCAGCCAAGCGTGGAGGACTGCTTCCTGGAGACGTGATTCAAAAAGTTAACGGTAAACCAGTCAAAACCTCAGCCCAAGTCCAGAAGCTTGTAGAGTCTACCACAGTTGGCGACATCTTAGCGATCGAAGTCAACCGTAGCGGTAAAATTCAAACCTTCAAAGTACAATCAGGAGCTTATCCTGAAAGAAAGTAGTCAAGATAATTCGTAATTGATAATTCATAATTGCAAGACGCTCTCTAAGAAATGCTGCACGTAGCTTGCTTCTTTGCAGGAGTAAGCGAACTTGCTACCGCTAGGTTATCAGTGGAAGCTTTAACTCTCCACAAATGTCTTGTTAACCACTGAATTTGTAATTCAGTGTGGGGTGCTGTAACCTTTTGAATTACGAATTACGTTAGTAGCGGTAGCGAGTCCGGGAGTGTCATTAGTAATTATTTGGTCAATAGTTCTAGAATATTTGACTACTGACTATTGACCATTAGACAAATTCTCTAACTGCATTCTTTGTTCCATCTGACGCAGAAAATACCCTGTCATCATGGCCGACGCTAGAAGCCCAGCTAAATTCTCCCGGTCTGTTGTGATTTGCACGTTGAAATTCTCTGGCGGGAGCATTCCCACAAGCCCTTGGACATTTTGCGAGATGATTTGTTTAATTTCGGGGCTAGCGGACTGAGCAATCCTGGCTAAAACATCAGGAGACTGATGCTGTAGATATTTGAGTAGCTGATTGGGGTATTGCTCAGAGTGGTCTGAAAGAAGTTGATTAGGGTGTTCCTCAGAGTTGTCATTTAAAAAGTCAGGATTAAACACCATTGGCAGTTTTATTTAGCTTAATTGCTAACTCCACTTTAAACCATAGTACAAGGGTAGCGCATTCACCAGAGGTATAAGTCAAGAGGAGGGGAGTGGGGAATGGGGAATGGGGAATGGGGAATTGGGCATTGGGCATTGGGCATTGGGCATTGGGCATTGGGCATTGGTTATTAATTCTTGTCCCTCCCTCACTCCCTCCCTCCCTCCCTCCCTCCCTCCCTCACTCCCTACTCCCCACTCCCCACTCCCTCCAGTTCGAGTTCTAGTTGTTCTTCCTTCTGGCTAGTAGAAAGAATTTGGGGGAGTTGTTCGATTTGGAAATATTGATGAAATTTTGGGGTTACTTGGAGTGAATAGGAGCGAGAGTCGCTGTCTCGGCGCTTTCGGATGAAACCAAGTTCTACGAGTTCTGGAACGTGCTGATATACTCCTGAACCGCGTAGGTTAATCAAGTCGCTTTGGAGTATGGGACTATTTAGGGCGATCGCAGCTAAAGTTCGCAATGCACCTACTCCCAATTCTACTGGTATCATAGTTTGCACTAAGTCATGAAAATCAGACCGTAGTTGCAAACTGTAACCATCTGGAGTTTCTACTACCTCTAGGGCGCTATCTCGGTGGGCATAGTTGTCCATTAGTTCAATTATGCCTTCTTTGACAGTGGCGCGATCGCACGCGGCATACTCGGCAATTTCGCCGAGCGACAAGGGTTTACCCTTTAAATACAGAATTGCTTCTATCTTTGTCGCTGTGGCTGTAATCATTTAGTTATTAGTCATTTGTCATTGGTCATTAGTCATTTGTCATTGGTCATTAGTACATGACAACTAACAATCAACAAGTGTGTGGCATTATATCGTAAATTGTCAAAATATTGGGGATTGGGGATTGGGGATTAGGGATTAGGGATTGGGAATTGGGAAAGAGGAAAGGTACAGAGGACAGGAATTTTCCCTCTGCTCCCCAGTCCCCAGTCCCTAATTCCCAATCCCTCTAGTTGTTAAGATAAATTCTGCGATCGCTAAATCTTGGGGAGTTGTCACTTTTAAATTTGTCTCTTCTCCCTCGACAATTCGCACTTCAATACCACATTTTTCAAATAAAGCCGCGTCGTCAGTTACTTCCCAACCTTGACGAACACCTTCAGCGTGGCACTGTTTCAACAATTTTACATCAAATCCTTGGGGAGTTTGTGCTGCCCATAATTGCCGTCTGTCGGGTGTTTTTTGAATTATGCCTTGTTCATCAACAACTTTAATGGTGTCTTTAACGGGTACACCAGCAATTAAACCGGGACAATGGCGAATGGCTTGGGCACAAGAGTTAAATAAATCTGGTGTGGCCAGGCATCTAGCCCCATCATGAATCAACACTTGTTCTGCGGCTACTGGTAACGCCTGCAAGCCATTGTAAACAGACTCTTGGCGGGTGGAGCCACCTGTAATCAATTCCACTGGTTTAGTCAACTTCAGATCGGCGAGAATTGCGTTGAAGTCTGGCCAATCGGTAGGCTGAGAAATAATTCCGATCCAACTGATTGTACTGGCGGCTTCTGCGGCTAATAAAGTCCAAGCAATAATTGGTTGCGATCGCACGACTAGCAGGAGTTTATTGCGGTTACTACCCATTCTTTTTCCGGTTCCCGCAGCTGGAATTAGTAAATACACAGAATTCCTCAATCTTTAAGCTATATATTTTCCCCTAAAATAGGGAGCGAGTAAGCGTCAATAAATATTATGCGAGTAGTAGCCCTTGTACCTGGCGGAATTGGCGACCAAATTCTCTTTTTTCCGACTCTAGATGACCTCAAGCGCAATTACCCTAACGCTCAGATAGATGTCGTTGTTGAACCCCGGTCAAAGGCTGCCTATCGAGTGAGCAAGTCAGTTCACGAGGTACTGGCCTTTGATTTTCAAGACCGTAACAGTCTGGCAGATTGGGGTAACTTGGTGGGGACAATTCGCGATCGCGAATACGATGTTGCCATTGCTGTTAAGCAAAATTGGTTGATGGGTCTTTTAGTCTGGTTGACGGGAATTCCCACACGCATTGGCTACCAAGGCAAAGGAGCGGTTTTTCTTACCAACGCTGTGCCATTTAAACCATCTCAGTATGCGGCGGCAGCATATCATGATTTGCTGCAACCATTAAGCATAAAAACCCCTGTCCCAGAATTAGCTGTAAATGTACCAAAAACAGATATTGATTGGGCAGAAAAGGAACAAAAACGTTTAGGGGTTCATGAAACAGGTTATATCTTGATTCATGGCGGTTCTGACCAGTTATCTCAGGCTAAAGAACCGGATAAAATCTACCCTGTCCAGAAGTGGCAGCAAATTATTCAAAACTTCCAAGATAAGCAACCCGATCTGCCTGTGGTAGTCATTAAGGGAGTTGACGATGAGCAGTTTGTGCGATCGCTTCTGGGGTCTTCTCCAGATATTAAGGTGACTGCCCCAGATGATATTGGTAAGTTAGCTGCCATAATCGCCGGGGCAAATCTGATGTTGTCTACTGATAATGCGGCACTACAACTGAGTGTTGCAGTTCAAACCTATACCATCGCCCTATTTGGGCCCACTGATCCAGCTAAGTTATTGCCGAAAAACGATAAATTCCTGGCTATTGAATCCCCCACAGGAAAAACGGCGGATGTTTCACCAAACGCAGTTTTGGAGAAAATTTGGGGTGGCTAAACCAGCAGTTTGTCTCAATTTCTAGAATTAGTTTATTGGATATCCAATGTAGTTATGCGTTTGCTAAATGACCGCAAAATCTAGGTGTCACAACTAGATTTTGCGGTTATTTCAGTTTTTGAAGACGCCATAAATCGCGTCTCTACAAAAACCAGATTTTTTTCTAGCAATGTTTTGTGCTTATTTGCGATCGCGCCGTCCCCGTCCACCGGCCCAAGGGGGTGGGCCTTCGGCATTGCGAATGCGAATCACTTCTCCGTTACTGCGAGTAATGCTAAAGGCATCAAAATCATAGTCATCGTATTCTCCTACGACAGTTACTTTTTCACCCTGGCGCAAATTTAGCTGATGATGCCAACGTGGTCCAGCATCGACAATAATCTGTCCGGTGCCGTCCTCTAAGATAAATTCATTGCCAACAACACTGCGAATTTCACCAGAAATGCTGACTCCTGGATCGCGCTGCAAATTACGGATTGGGATTTGTGCTTGAGCGGTGGGAATAACTACCGCTAACAGTGCAGATGTAAAGGTCATAGCAACAGTGGATTTCATAAGAATTTATTGGTTTGAACTTCATTGCATAAAATGTAAACAGGAAGTATGACCAAAAAATGACCAGAATTTATTTGGATTTGTGCGTCAAAAGTGGCAGGGTAATTTGAAAGGTTGACCCTTGATCAAGAGTACTTGTGACACTGATTTGTCCTCCGTGAACTTGAACAATCTGCTGGGCGATCGCTAATCCTAGTCCAAATCCACCCGATGCTCTAGAACGTTTTGGATCGGCTCGGTAGAATCTTTCAAATACATGAGGTAATGCATGGCTGGGAATGCCAATCCCAGTATCTTTAACCTGAATTAAGGCTTCTTCTAGCTGTCTAATTAGGCGCAGTTCAATGGTTCCACCAGGGGTTGTATAGCGACAAGCATTGCTGAGGAGATTAGCGATCGCTTGTTGTAACAAGTTTGCATCACCCTGAACTACAAGAGTGGTATCGGGTAACTGGCTAATGAGTTCTAAAGAATGGATTTTTGCCTGTGACAACCATTCGGTGGAAATACTCCGTAAAAGCTCTGTTAAATTCACAGATTCCATTGAGTCAGGAGCCAATAATCCTTCGTGTCGCGCCAGGAATAACAAATCACCCACCAACGTACTCATCTGTTTGGTAAGGCTGATAATCTTCTCAATGCGCTTTCGCAGTTTCATTGGTGAGTCGTCTAACTCATCTAAATCCATCAGCCCAACTTGGGCATTGCTCATGATTGCTGCTAAGGGTGCCCTGAGTTCATGAGAAGCATTAGCAGTAAATCGCTGGAGTTGATCGCAGACTATTTCTAAATGCTGGTTGGTTTCTCGCAGATTGATTTCTCGGTTGGCTAATTCTCGCTCCAGTTGATAGAAAAGATGAACTGTAAACAAAGCTGCGATCGTCCCGAATACAACAGAAATACATAATACAATCCAGGTAATTTGCCGATAAAAATCTTGATGTTGTATTCGTTGTACTAATAATTCTTCTTCGGTTTGAGCGAAGCGATCTATTTGTTGACGCGCCTGATCCATCATTAATTTCCCTTCCTCCAACCACTCATAAAGGGACGCTACGGGAACCAAGGTATCGGTTCGCCCACGAATTCGTTTCAGTTCTCGCTGTAAGGTTAATTTTTGCTGAAATATTTCTAAATTATCATCAACCAGTGTGCGAATTTTTTGAATTTGCTGGGTTTGTTGGGCATTGTCTTGTACCAGTTTTTCTAATCGATTCAAGGATGGAGGAATAATTGTCTGAGCTTGCTTATAAGGAGCCAAAAATTCCTCCCGTTGAGTTAGCCCATAACCTCGAACTCCAGTTTCAGCATCAATCAAGGCGTTGAGAAGCTGTTTTGTTTCTAAGCGTACCGTTTGAGTATGCTGCACCAAGGTTTCATCTTCTACCAGACTGGCTTTTAGCCAAGCAAAGGCTGATAGAGCCATAAACAAGCAGGTTATAGGAATGGCAACGATTGCTGTTCCCCGCACTCGAATCGGCAAAGTTTGCCAGTGTTGATAGAGCCGTTGAACCCGATAAGCCATAGATTACCCCGCAGGAGGTTCTAAACGATAGCCAGTGCCATAAACGGTTTCAATCCAAGTTTCTACACCAATCTCGCGCAGTCGTTGACGCAAGCGTTTGATGCGAGCAACTACGGCATTACTCTCAGGTTCTTGTCCCCATTCCCAGAGCGCCTGTTCAATCTGATCGTGGGTGAGAATTTGGCGAGGATGCCGCATCATGTACTCTAGTAGCTGAAAGTCGCGGCTTTTCAGTTTCAGGCTACTACTTCCCCATTCCAGGCGCATGGTGTCGAGATGGAGCGATAGCCCTTTGACTTGCAACGCATCACCACACCACAGGGGCGATCGCCGTCGTAATGCCCGCACCCGTGCCAGTAATTCTTCAATATCTACAGGTTTGACAAGGTAATCATCGGCTCCGGCATCTAACCCCATCACTTTATCGACAGTGGTATCTTTTGCCGTCAACATCAAGATAGGAGACGCTTTTCCTGCTTGACGATACTGTTTGCACAGAAAAATACCATCTTCATCGGGCAACATCCAGTCAAAAATCAGCAAATCGTAATCTTTTTCACCCATCAACCATTGGGCTGTTGCCCCATCTTCGACGGCATCCACAATATGCCCTGAACGAGCCAAGGCATCATGGAGCGGTTCAATTTGCTCTGGATCGTCTTCTACTAGCAAAATCCGCATTGTTCAATTGCAGGTAGTTTGGGAATGGGGAATTGGGAATTGGGAATTGGGAATTGGGTTTTAGCCTAGTTTGATTTTATTGTGCCAACTTAATTTTCACCCAGCTAAAATATCTCAAAAAAAGCATCCTCTAATTCATAACCCAACATTTGGGCCATAGACTTCAGGCGTGAGAGGCTAGGGATATTTTGTTGTTTGAGCCAATCACCTAAAATAAAGATTTTGTGCATCAAAAATATTTCTAAGGCTTCAGGATTGTACTGAATACCTTCTTTGGAACTGAACTGGTGTGGTACAAGCATGGCGCTATAACGAGCAAATTCTCCAGCTTTCCAATCTAGTAAAAATGGTAACCACGGGTATTTGGCATCTAGGCGTATAAACCACAGCCGCACCTCTGGAACTTCTGAGAGTTCCCGTGGATCGCCAGGTTCTAGTTCATAATTGATATCAAAGCGTAGCTGCTGTTCATGGGATGCGGCCCCATCTTGCAGCAGTTGTTCAATCACCGTTGACGCAGGCGACAGATCCAGATTATTAATGAAGTCATTATTGAGTGCGATTGCAATTGTCTTTGATTCAGCAGCCACTTTTTTGATGCTCAACTGTAGGATCGACAATCTACAGTAGCAGCTTTCAGGGATTGATGCTACATTAACAATTCATAATTCGTAATTCGTAAATTAGTATTTATTAAATAAGTAGAACGGCGGAAATAATTAAAGGTTTGTAGTGAAGGCTTTAGCCATTTGTATGGTAAAATGTTCGCCTTCAGTACAAGCGAATTCTTATTTTTTACATTAATTAACATACTTTGATTTATTCTCACTTACTTACTTTTTGGGTGATAATTAATTAATCTATATAAACTTTCTAGACAAGTCTGACTCTCTAGATTTATTCTGGTTATTTAAAATGTTTTTGCATAATTCCTCAATCAATCTCCGTTAAATGTAACAACAAGGTTGAATTTTTTATTTGTGGTAGGCACAATACAAAGTTTAATCAACATTAACAACTCAAGATCGTATTTGAGTCTTAAGCTCTTAAATACTGATAAATAATCTAGCAACTGTCTTAGTTTTTCAGGAATGAATTTTATATGCGTACTCACTTACCAAGCAAAACCACTCCTTCACACGGCGGAGTTCGTGGGGCAGACTTTAATCCTCGTTCTCCACAATTTGAGGGACGCTTTGGGCGAATTTTCCGCAGCTTACCCCCAGCCAGTTGGTCTGAAGAAGCTCTACAAAAGCTAGCTGGCGATGGTCAAGAAGAAAATCGAATGTCAGCAGACCCAGAAAAAGACGATCGCAATTTACCCACAGCTCCTAATGAAGACGTTGACGAAAATGGCAAACCCCGTGAAAGTCGTCTTCACGATGATGAAGAAAACAGTGGTATTGATGCAGGGTACACCTACTTCGGTCAGTTTATCGACCACGATATTACCTTCGATCCTGCCAGCAGCTTACAGCAACGTAACGATGTCAATGCCTTAGTAGATTTTAGAACCCCAGCTCTAGACCTAGACTCTGTTTATGGCAGTGGCCCTGACGACCAACCTTATATGTATACGGGAAATGGTCGAAAATTTCAGTTGGGACGCGATTTGTTTGAAGGTTTAGGCGGCAAGGCTATTGGCAAGGATTTACCACGTCATAGCTGGACTGATGATGATGGTGAACATCACCGCGCCCTCATTGGCGACAAACGCAATGATGAAAATGTCATTGTTTCTCAATTGCACGGAATCTTTTTGCAATTCCATAACCGACTTGCAGACGATCATTCAAATTGGAGTTTTGCTGAAATTCAGCGTCACGTACGCTGGCATTATCAGTATGTAGTACTTCACGATTTTCTACCGAAAATTACCTGTTCTGATGTATACAAAAATATCCTTCCCCACTTAAGTAATAATGGTTCAATTTTCGATTATCCTCCACGTTTACACTTCTATAAACCGCATAATGATGCTTTTATGCCCGTTGAGTTTGCGGTTGCGGCTTATCGTTTTGGACATTCAATGGTGCGCCCTATCTATCGTCTCAATACTAAGCTTACAGGTGGCAATAATCCTGATACTACCGATCCTAATGAGAAAGCACGAGGCATTGACGGACGGCAATTCATCTTTGCTGGTCTAAAAGAACGTGGACTTAATGGCTTCGACCAATTTCCAAAAGAATGGGGAATTGACTGGAATTTATTTTTCGACTTAACACAAAATAAAGATTCTCGTAAAAACAAGAATCGCACTCAGCCTGCTTACAAAATCGATTCTTCTCTAGTCAATCCGTTGGCTTTTTTACCAGAATTTTCTCAAATCAATAAGCAACCTCCACTAGATAACATCAGTAAGCTTCAGCCTCAGCCTCAGCTAGATAGACAAAATAAACCTATGATTAACAACCTTGCATTCCGTAATCTGCTTCGGGGAATGTCTATGGGTTTACCGTCAGGGCAAGATGTCGCTAGGGCAATGAGCTATCAGCCTCTTCGTGAAGAAGATATGAGGGTAGGAAAAGCCACTAATGCTGATGAGTTTAATAAACTGCCAATTCTGCGTGATATCCATAGTGACTTTATTGGCAAGGCTCCCCTCTGGTACTATATTTTGGCTGAAGCTGCCCATGATTGGCAAATAAAAGGTGGTAAGACTGAAACACCAGTTAGCCTTGGCAAAGTTGGTAGCCGGATAGTCCTGGAGACATTTGTAGGCTTGCTTTTACAAGATAGTCACTCGTTTCTGCGTCAAGCACCTACATGGACACCCCAAATTGGCAAAAAGGATAAATTCGATATGCCTGACCTGATTAAATACGCGCTGAAACTTTAGTAATCGACCACATTAACTGTAGGGTGCGTTTCGCGTAACGCACCATTGTTAAGACTACGGTGTACACACAAGTTTTTGAGAGTTGCACCACAAGCTTTTGATCCCCCCAACCCCCCGATAAATTGGGGGGCAAACCTATATCACACCAAAATATTTTTCAAACATCCTCTAAGTGAAAAATTAAAGTAGGAACCTTTTCAAGGGTAAATTTTAATATTTAAATCTGAATTTATTAATCATATACAGAAAATTTATGCCACATCAATTCGATCGTAAAGTTCCTAACTGGCAGTCTCAAGATAACCAAGGAGCAGGACTAGAAATAGTTGATCTGACTGGGACGGGAAAAAAAGATTTAATTGTCTTTCAAATTGATAACCCAGGACAACTCAATCGCGGTTTATACAAAATCGGACGGACTATTGATGTCAATGGAGTAGTTTCAGGTGGATGGACAGGTTGGCTGGAAGTTCCTGATTGGCAATCTTGGGAAAATCAAGGCGGAGATGTTGCAGTTACAGACCTAACTGGGACTGGAAAAAAAGATTTAATTGTTTTTCAAATTGATAACGCACCACAACTTAATCGTGGTCTGTACAAAATTGGACGGACTATTGATGTCAATGGAGTAGTTTCAAATGGATGGACGGGTTGGCTAGAAGTCCCTGATTGGCAATCCTGGGAAAATCAAGGTGGGGCTATTGCTGTTGCTGACCTCACGGGTACTGGTAAAAAGGATTTAATTGTTTTTCAGATAGATAATCCAGTCGGACTCAATCGCGGTCGGTATAAAATCGCGCGAAACATTGATGCTAATGGGGTTGTAGCAGGTGGTTGGACAGGTTGGTTTGAAGTTCCCAATTGGTTCTCTTTTGACAATGTTGGTGCAGGGGTAGCTATTACGGATTTGGACAATAACGGTAAGAATAACATCATTGTTTTTAACGTCGATAACGCTACCACACAAAACCAAGGGTTTTTCAAAATTGGTAAGCAAATTGATGCAAATGGCAATGTGCAGGAATGGTTGCCTTGGTATGGTGTTCCCAGTTGGGTGTATTGGGAAAATCAAGGAGCGGGAATTGCAGTGACAGACCTGACTGGTGCTTCTTCCCACGAGATGGTGGTACTGGCAATCGATAATCCCCCAAACCAAGCTGAAAACCAGGGTTTTTATCAGGTTTTACCTCTAGATAGCGATCCAAAGACAAGAGGAAGTTGGGAACTTCTGCCTTATAAATCTGAGGTTTTACCCGTCCATGCCGCACTTTTACCGAAGGGAAAAGTATTATTTGCAGCAGGATCTGGCAACAGTGGATTTCGCTTCAACAATCCTGATTTAGGCGATATCGCTAAAAAAATATATTGCAGCGTGGTCTGGGATTACGCTGGCAGTACCTCAACTGCACCAAAATTTTCTCATCCCAATACGCTCCGAGATGGAAATGGTAAGGTATTGGATCTCTTTTGTGGGGGTGAGACACTTTTAACAGATGGTAGACTACTAGCCGCAGGTGGCACCCTTACCTACGATGTTGATGCCACAAATAGGCCAATCGGTAAGCCATTT
The DNA here is from genome assembly GCF_003113895.1 of Nostoc commune NIES-4072. Classification (NCBI taxonomy): domain Bacteria; kingdom Bacillati; phylum Cyanobacteriota; class Cyanophyceae; order Nostocales; family Nostocaceae; genus Nostoc; species Nostoc commune. Next base: position 3,471,819 of record NZ_BDUD01000001.1, read on the forward strand.
ACTGGTCGCTCAGAAACGATGATTTTTGATTCGACAACCGAGCGTTGGACTCCTCAAGTGAGTATGGCAAATGGACGCTGGTATCCAACTTTGCTGACTTTGGGCAATGGTAATGTCTTAATTGCTGCTGGTTTGGATCAAAATGGTAATTCTAACCGTTCTATTGAAATCTATACACCAGATTCAAGTGTCGGTCAGATTCGCACCCTAAATCTTCCTTTGGCAGGCTTTGAAACTCTTCCTGCCTATCCACATTTGTTGCTTTTGCAAGATGGCTCAGTTTTTTTTACTGGGGGGAAAATGGATGACCAAGAATCCAATGCTCCACCATATTTGCTAAATATTACCTCAAATCCGATCGCTGTAAAGACTGTTACTGGCTTGGAAGTTGCTAAGTCTCGCAACCAATCCACCAGTGTTTTGTTACCTCCTACTCAAGAGCAACGGGTAATGATAATTGGGGGTGCCCCACCAGAGGGTGAAGAAAATGCTACGGATAATGTGAATATTATCGATCTGAGTAATCCTGCTACTGCAAAATACACCCCTGCTCGATCGCTACTTTTACCTCGCGTTCATCTCAATGTGGTGATTTTACCAGACCGAACAATGTTTGTTTGTGGCGGAGCATTGCAACGTGAGGGCGGAGCAGAAGGAAACCGCAAAATTACCGCTCGGTTTCAATCTGAAATTTACGATCCTCAAACGGATACTTGGCATTTGGGGGCGATCGCCAAGGTAGAACGAATGTATCATTCCGTTGCTTTGTTGCTACCTGACGGCAAAGTTGTATCAGCCAGTGGCAACCCAGATAAAGGAGAAGTTGATGATTGGAGTCCAGATAAAAATGAGGAGTTGAGGTTAGAAATTTATAGCCCTCCCTATATTTTCCAAGGAATTCGCCCCGCAATTGGAACTGTCACTGAAGAGTGGAAGTATGGTGAAACTGTCGATATTCCATTCACTGCTTCAAACAGTATTCAATGGGCAAGCTTGATTAGAAATGGTGTAGTAACCCACTCTTTTAATACAGATCAACGCTTAGTCGATCTCACAATTGTCTCTCAGAGTCCAACCAGTCTCAAAGTCACTGTAACCTCAAACTCTAATTTGGCTCCTCCAGGGTGGTATATGCTCTTCTTGACAGATATTAACCGTATTCCATCTGAGGCTAAGTGGATTCACCTGGACTAAGACGTATGTAAATGTTATCAGCACCAGTATTTGCTGATTCGTGATTGAGAATTTTCTGGGAAACATAGGCAGAAGTAGAAAGGTTAAACTGGCTTCTGCCTTCTTAAGCACCGTTGGCGATCGCTACCACGGACACGGAGCTTTCCATAGTTAAATGTTACTTTGATTGTTTCAGTAAATATTTAGATATAACTAGCAAATTACTACACGAATTACATAGTATGCCATGAGAATTAGCCTACTTGGGGCAGGCGCTACCTTTCCCAAGGTGGACATTTACAGCAATTTTAAGTTAAAGTTGTAATGAGTTTGTTTTAGATTAAGGTCTGACAAAGTAGCCGTCAATAAGCAAAAAAATCATTATCGCAACCTGTAACTTCCGCAGCATCAAAAGCCAAAACACAAGTACAGGTAGAAAAAGTGGTATGCAATATCATTGCATATATTAAATAAGCAATAAACATTTAACTGGGAAAATTCCCTCAACAGTTAAGAAGCTGTAATATGCAAAGACAAACAATTTCTACAAAACCAATTCGTTCTTTAGAAGATGCGCTTGAGCAGTGCCAAATTCTAGGTATGCGCGTTAGCCGTCAGCGTCGTTTTATTCTGGAATTACTTTGGCAAGCAAATGAACATCTTTCTGCTAGAGAGATTTACGATCGCTTGAACCAACAAGGTAAAGATATTGGTCATACTTCTGTTTATCAAAATTTAGAAGCATTATCCAGTCAGGGCATCATTGAGTGTATTGAACGCTGTGATGGGCGTTTGTATGGCAATATTAGTGATTCTCACAGTCATGTAAATTGTATAGATACAAATCAAATTCTTGATGTTCATGTAGAACTCCCAGAAGAGTTAATCCGCAAAATTGAAGAAGAAACAGGAGTGCGGATTACTGACTACAGTATTAACTTTATTGGCTACCGTAACCCGCAAGAGGAGTAGGGCAGGGGGAGCAGGGGAGGCAGGGGAGGCAGGGGGAGATGAGGGAGTGAGGGAGTGAGGGAGTGAGGGAGTGAGGGACAAGAATTAATAACCAATGCCCAATGCCCTATTCCCTATTCCCCAATCAAATTATTACCAAAAATTGTCTCATCATCGGCATCATCATATAAATCTTCTGGTAAAATTGTGCCTTCAGAGCTTTCAATGAGTCCGATCGCAGGGGGTTTGTTCCAATTATTATCTGTGTTTGTTGCAATTTTGACGGTACTTAAGAAAGGCTGTTGCGATGGCGAATACTTAAATTTTTGAAACGACTCTTGGGAGAAGGAAGCATCATTATCACTGGCTAATTTTTTGTCAGTCTCAGCGAGAATGGCATCAAATAAGCAGGCGTTAGTGAGATTGGCAGAATTAAGATTTGCGCCTGTAAGATTTGCTTGTTGAAGGTTTGCGCCTGTAAGATTTGCTTGTTGAAGGTTTGCGCCTGCAAGATTTGCCTGTTTAAGGTTTGCGCCTGCGAGGTTTGCCTGTTGCAAATTCGCTCCTGCCAAATTCGCCCCGATTAACTCCGCATTGGATAAGTTTGTCTGCTCAAGATTTACCCCAGTTAGCATTACTTGTAACAAAGAGGCTCCTGATAAATTGAGTCCAGCCAAAGACTTAATTCGGGTTGCGAAGGCACTCTTATGTAAAAGGCTTGTTCTAGCAATCAACGCACTTAAAGCCTCTGGATTGAATTCTGCTAAATTGACTGGATTCCCACAAGGCCAAAAGGGAACTTTTGTTTCTCGGTAGCAAGCACAAAGCAATAAAAATACATTCAGTCCCACAGCAGCATTCACCTGCTCAATATTCACCGGGTTTTGCAGTGCGTGAAAATGACTCAAAGCTTTGTGGGCTATCCCTTCATCCAACCAATAGCCTTGACAGTAAGCCCGCCAGAAAGACAAAAGCCGTTGGAACAAAACCTCAAAGGAAAACTTGTGCTTTTGCTCCCGGCGTAAAATTGCGATCGCCAATTCCTCAATTTCTTGGCTAAGTATCCCGTAACCCAGTAAATTGTAAATATGCTGGGCTACACCATTAGGAGAATCAATCCCAAAAGTGAGCGTGCTATAAACCTCATCTTGGCACTGAGTCAACAATTTCAACTCAGTAGTCATAGCTTTAGCACAAAGATATTCTCCTAACTTGACATGCGAAAACTCAATTAAACTAGTTTTTGCTGCGCTTTCTAAATTCCGAATTTTAAAATAAAACTCTGGTAGAGTATTTGCTTCCTCAGCCAAACTAATTTGATGACGTTGTGAGTGTAAAATTTTTAGAGCGATCGCTTGCATTTGTTCAAGTAAATCTTGGGGATGACGACTAGCGAGTAAATTAGCGATCGCTTCTGGAGTTCGATGGATATGAGCCAATCCTGAGCGTAGTAGAATCGTCTTAATCCCGCCAGTTAGCGGATAGCCCAACAACCATCGACTCAGGCGATGATGAATTTCCCATAACAAAGAAAACTTTGGGTTATTAGCAGCTAAGTATAATAGCTCATCATCTAGTAGTCCCTCTCGGTGTAAAATGCCCAACAAATGCAGTATCAGGGGTTGACGGACAAGGACAGATAATTGTTTTAACTTTGATCGACTGGCAAATAACCCTGCCTGTTTTAAGAATGTAAAGAAATTTTGAGCGATCGCTAATGATTGTACTTTTGTCCATTGCTGAAACCATTGTTTTAGTTCCTCTGCATCCAACGGCTGAATGATAATTCGCTTCAATGGCAATGGTATCTCTGGGGCAATTTCTTGTAATGTCGTTGATCGACTCGTTAAGAAAATTTTGTGTCTATGCTGAGATTGAAAGTTCAGTAATTGCTGAATAAAAATTGCTTTTGCCCTTATACCATGAGCAGAAGGGGGCAGTTCATCCAAACCATCCAGCAGCAACAAACAAGGGAGATTTTCTTGCTCTAACCAAGTGGAAAGATTAACCCCAAAGGCAGAATTTAGGGTTTCGATGAAAGTTTTGCCATAAGTTACATCTCGTAACCTAATTACTATAGGCATCCAATTAGGGTAAAATTCCTGTGCTACCTGTGCTGCCCAAAGTTGACAAAAACTAGTTTTTCCATAACCAGGTTCCGATTCAATAAGAGCGATCGTTTCTAAATCAGCTAGCTGTTGCTGCGCCCATGTTTTTAAATCAACTGGCTTAACAGTTTTTTTATCCTGCTCAGAAATACTTTCCTCTATTGGTAAGCCTTTTTGTGCAACATAGATATCCTTGAGGGCAAAGGATTCCATGAGCAACGGCATACTAAGGTTTTTAATCAAATTTGCCCGATAATGTTCTCGGTGCAAATCAATTTTCTCACCGACTATAGAACCTACTTCTGGGGTGATCAAATTGGGAGATAATGAAATTCCTAAACGAAAAAATTTTTGCAGTTGAGCTAAAGGTGCAGCATTTTCGGTAACGACTACCAGTAAGTGACCAGGAAGTGAGTTGAGCAAACGCTCTGTTAGGAGTTTAGCTTCAGGTTCCTCTGCACCATTGGCAATTAACCAAGCTATAGCAGCGTTATTTATTTGTTGCACCAGTAATGAGTCAGCAACCAAAGACAGCGCTTGTTCAGCTTGAGTGTCAGTTAATTTACCTGGACTGAGAGTTTTTAGTAACCCTTGCAGTTGTGAATCTTGGAGGGTGAGTTTACCCACTTCCTCCTTCAGGATAGGTATATTTGCCCGGTCTAGCCACGGTTTTTGCAAGCTTGCTTCCTGCTCTAAAATTGCTTGCAAAGCCTGGAGATAGCCAATTTGAAACGCCAGCCATGTGCCTTCGTTACGTTTTAACGGTTTTTTTTGGCTGAGGCTACGCAACAGGTTTTCTGTCAACTGGGAAATGACACTGATTTCTTCCCAAACAACCCCTAAGGGCAGTTCTAAGACCTCTACCAAGGTACAGATATCAAAAGGCATTAGGCTTTTGATTTCCATATCCTGAACAATCCGGTAGGCAATACCTGCCAATTGTCCCGCCGAAAATCCTCTAATTTGATTGATTGCGATATAGCGTTCCGCCAACCAGTGCCGAATACTCAAGTTCATTTAATTACACAGTGAAGGCTGCATAAGGCAATTATGATCGATTTATCAGTTTGCGAAAACAGGTAACAATGGGAAAGACAAAGTTTTGTATCAAAGTTGTTTTCTGATCGGTAAAAAACAGTGCTTGTGTAATTGAGTAGACTATGAGCGATCGCCCTCTAAAATTATTATTAATCGACCAAGATCCAATTTTTCGTCTGGGGTTACGGGTAGCTCTAGAACCAATTCCTAACCTAGAAGTAACAGGAGTGGTAGAAACTGATACTGCCGCCTTGCAGATTTTAGCAGAAATTGCCCAAGAAGACCCAAATCAGGTAAATCTGGTAGTTTTGGAATTCGGTAATGGTCGCTCTACCACCAGTCAACAGCTAGGTTTACAATTCTCTCGGCAACTCAAAGCCTTATATCCCAACCTGCCAATTTTGCTTCTCAGTTCTATTCAAGAACAAGGACTGCTATTGGCTGCGAAATCTGTTGGTATTAATGGCTACTGCCCCAAAGGTACACCACTTCCTGAATTAGTCACCGCCATGCAAGAAGTTGCAAATGGTGGTTCCTATTGGTTTCAAGACACAGAAGTAATAATAACTCCTAACTCCTCACTCCTAACTTCTAAATCCCCACTCCCCACTCCCCACTCCCCACTCCCTTTTTCTAAACTCCGAAATAATTTACGTTTGTCAGGAATTGCTCACATTGAAGCTACTCTAGCCGCAGTAACAGCACAATTACAAGTTCCCGGACTACCAGTATTAGATCGAGCAATTCTAGCTGGACAGAGGCGAGAACTACTAGCGGCTCGTTGGTTGCTAAATCGGTTGTTGGTTTCATCACAAGAAAAGCAAGAGGAAGATATTCCCGTTGCTGATGAGCCGTCTATAACTCCTTGGTTAAGTAATGCCATTCAACAAAGGCAAATGCCACCTTTACTTAGTCCGGGAACACTACAATCTGCCTTATTTGCATCTTGTATTACCAAACTTCAATTTCCTTTACGAAATGTCACAGATATACCTTTAGAAATCGACATATTTCGTGAAGATAAAAAACGAGAATTACTTTATCTTATCCTGCAAAAACTAGCTGAACAGTTGGATGAATTACGTGCTTCTCAAATAGATATAAATCAATTATATGAGGTCAAAAGTAGCTTATTATGCGAGTTATGGGAAACAGCAATTACGGATTTTTTTGGAAAGTTTTCTCGGATAAAATTAGAAAATCAAAACATAGAAATTGTTAATTACTTATTGCCAAATATAGAAGTTGTGCAAAGAGATATTCTTAATAAAATTCCGTTAGCTTGCGAGTTATATTCCTATCTAATGTTTCAAACAGAATTGAACATTAATAATACCTCCTATCCAGTAATCAGTGCTGAAGCTAAGTCTCAAGCATTAATGATTTTAGAGAACTTGTTGATTCAGGTAGCGAATGGGGTAGTGCAACCATTGCTAAATTCTTTAGCAGATGTAGAGGTGATTAAACAAAACTTTTATGGACAGCACTTGATTTCCACAAGAGAGATTGAACGATTTAGAAATGATTTGTCGTGGAAATATAGATTAAGAAATTATATAAATGAGCCAAAAGCTGTTTTTGAAAGTCGTTATGAACTATTTGTAATTGCGCCTCGTGGTATTGCAAATACATCAGTTTATGCTCCTCGAAATCAGGAGTTAGTAAAACTTTCTAGTATTCCTTTAGTAGTGACATTAGTTTTAGAATTTAGTGATGCGATCGCACCGCGTTTAAAATCACTATTAGCTGTTGTAGGTAGCGGTATAGTCTTCATTCTCACCCAAATAATTGGTAGAGGTTTAGGTTTAATCGGTCGTGGTATTCTTCAAGGTATTGGTAATGCTTCGTTAATAGAAAAGAATTTTAGACGAAATAGTGATCGATTCAAGTGAAGAAGTAAAGGGCAGGGAGTAGGGAGTAGGGGGAGATGAGGGAGATGAGGGAGATGAGGGAGCAGGGGAGACAAGGGGACAAGGGGACTTAAATCAGAACTTGCAACAAGTGTTTCCCCTTGTCCCCATGCCCAATGCCCAATGCCCAATGCCCAATGCCCAATGCCCAATGCCCAATACCCAATGCCCAATGACTAATAATGATTTTATCGGACTAGCAATTTCTTATATTTACGCTATTGGTCTGCTTGTCCTTGGCGAAGGACTGCGTAGGCTATTTGGTGTAAAGCCAGATTTGACCCGCAAGGTAATCCATATTGGTGCAGGGATGTGGGTTTTCGGTGTCCTGCTACTGTTTAACCACTGGCAAATCGGAATTATACCTTTTGCTACCTTTATCGGACTTAACTACCTGTTTTACCGCTACCGAATCATCGGCGCAATGGATACCCAGGATAGCTCCCCTGGTACAGTTTATTTCGCTATCTCAGTGACGCTGCTTTTCGGGCTACTATGGCGACCAGAGGGGCCAGTAGATAGCATTGCGATCGCAGTAGCTGGGATAATGGCGATGACCTGGGGTGATGCACTAGCAGCATTAATCGGTAGACGCTTCGGGCAGCATAAATACCAAGTGGGAAATTCTGTGCGTTCTTGGGAAGGTTCGGCAGCAATGTTTGTAGTGAGTTCAGTAGTGATTTTCTTAGTGCTGTTGCTGCTACCAGGTTCCTCGCTGAGTCCCCTAGCAAAACCTTTTAGTTTGGCATGGGCCTTATTGACGGCGGTAATAACTGCTACTTTCGCCACCCTAGCAGAGGCAGTCTCACCCCACGGTACTGATAACCTTAGCGTGCCTCTAGTAGCGGCAGGAGTGATATGGGTTTTGATGCAGGGCTTTTAAACCAACTTTCGAGTTAAAAGGTTCAACGTCCGAGTTAAAAGGTTCAACGTCCGAGTTAAAAGGTTCAACGTCCGAGTTCAGAGGCTCAACTTCCGAGTTCAGAGGCTCAACTTTCGAGTTCAAAGGTTCAACGTTCGAGTTCAGAGGCTCAACTTCCGAGTTAAAAGGTTCAACGTTCGAGTTCAGAGGCTCAACGTCCGAGTTCAGAGGCTCAACTTCCGAGTTCAGAGGCTCAACTTCCGAGTTAAAAGGCTCAACGTCTGAGTTCAGAGGCTCAACGTTCGAGTTCAGAGGCTCAACTTCAAACTTCTAACTCCTACTCCTCACTCAGGGCTATTTCGTTCTAGACATAAACCGCCCAGAACTAAAGTTCCAGGCTAATAGCTCAACTCCACTAAAGTGGACTAAAAGCCTTTCTAGTCGTCTTTAGACGACTTTTGCTATTAGCGTCAGAATTTATTCTGAGGCGGGCTAGATAAGAATAAACTTCTTGCAAAAGTCAAAAGTTATACCAATTTGAAAAAAGAATGCGACAAATAGACCATTTGTAGAGACGCGATTCATCGCGTCTCTACCCAAGAATGTGTTGCAATCATTAATTGAATTGGTATTAGAAATGTCATTTTGAGGGGAATATAAGGGATAGAAGAATTTAAGTAGATGTTTTGCTCCGCTCAATGTGACAATTTAAGCATTTATGCAAGAGGTTTAATGAAATAGCTCTGACTCCCCACTCACAAATTCCAATTGCGGCGGAAATGGAAGAAGCCTTCTAAAAACTCTTGCAAAGCAATATTGCTATTTAACCTTTGCTTACTCCACTCTCTTGCAGCTTGTTCGAGAATTTCTGAAAAACTCGGATAGACGGGAGATAAATTTGCTAAATCTTTGATTTTAATTTTTTGGGACATTGCCAAGGCAATCAAATTAATCAACTCTCCAGCTTCTGCCCCCAATATCGCAGCTCCCAAAATTTCGCCGTTCTCTAGCACAATTAATTTACATATACCAGTGGTTTCGTCCCGAAGTTGGGCTGCTGCCACTGTTTTAAAATATTGTCGCAAAACTAAAACTTCATCTTGACAAAATTGGCGTTTTGCCTGTGTCTCTGTCAAACCCACTTGCGCCATCATCGGCACAGAAAACATTGCCCAAGGAATGAAGCGATAATCTACTCGTAACCTGGGGAAAAAGAGGGCATTGTTCAGGGCAATTTTTGCTTCATAATTAGCGATATTGGCAAAGTCGTAACCACCAATTACATCACCACAGGCGTAAATGCGGTGGTTAGTAGTTTGCAGTTTATCATTCACTACCAAGCTACGCCGATGCCATTTCACACCTACTGTTGCCAAATTTAGAGATTCAAGATTCGGCTGTTGTCCAGTCGCCACTAAAATTTCATCAGTTTCAATTGCCTTATCTCCTGCTTGAATCCACTTTTTATCCTCAATTAGCCTCACCTGAGTTACTGGTCTTTCAGTGAAGACGCGCACACCTTCGACTTCCAACTGTGCTTGAAGCAATATGGCTATCTCAGGGTCAATATTAGGTAGAACATAAGGGTGCTTGACTACCAGCGTCACACTGCAACCAAACCGCGCTAAAGTTTGAGCAATTTCAATGCTTTGGGGAATTCCGCCGATAATTACCAAATTTTTGGGTAAGGTTCCTCGCTGTAAGGATTGCCAAATATTAGATAAGGTTAGGTAGCCAGTGGCTTGCAATCCTTCAATATCTGGAATTTCTGGACGCGAACCACTGGCTAGCAAATATGTACGGGCGCGTAATAAGCGATTGTTAACGGCAAAAGCCAGTTGAGGGGAAGATTGAAATTGACCACTGCCAACGATGATATCTACCCCCGACGCCGCTAGGATGGCTGGAGAATGCTGTTCTTTGAGATTTGAGGCGACGCATTGAGCATACAGCATAGCTTCTTGCCATGCCATAGATATATTGCATTCTTCTGAAGTATCAGCGTGTGTGGCATGAATACCAAAACTAGCGGCATCATTCAACTTCTGCGCCAGTTTACCGATTTCGGTAAGAGTATGATGATGAGTAAACCCGTAGTCTCCTTTAGGTTCCACCAGGGCAACTGTAGCACGTAGTTGGGTTGCAGCAAGAGCAGCGTGGTATGCAGCAAGACTGCCGCCAATAATTACAACATCGTAGTCAATAGTCATTTGTCATTTGTCATTTGTCATTGGGCATTGGGCATGGGGCATGGGGCATAGGGCATGGCTGAAGAATCAATAGTTTTTCTTCCCCTGCTCCCCCTGCTCCCCCTAGCTCCCTTACTCCCCACTCCCCACTCCCCACTCCCTACTCAACGCTATTAGTAAGCGTTGGTTATCAGACTCTTCACGTATAGCAACCCGGAAAAAGCGATCGCCTAGTTCTTTAAAACTAAGGCAATCGCGGATTAAAATCTGGTGATGCTTGAGTAATTGTTGCTGTAACTGCAAAGTAGACTGTTGAGACTCAACCAGTAAAAAGTTAGCAGCACTTACTTGGGGTTGTAATCCTGATATTTCAGCCAAACCCTGAAAGAGTTGGTTTCGTGCAGGTGGTAGCCATGCCCAGGTTTGCTGCTGAAACTCCGTATCCTGGAGTGCCGCAATTGCTGCCGCCGCCGCTAGCGTGTTTACGGGCCAAGGGTCACGCCATAGCTGCCATTTAGCTAGGCAGTCGGGGTGGGCGATCGCATATCCTAATCGCAGTCCTGGGAGGCTGTAAAATTTGGTTAGCGATCGCAATACTACTAAGTTTTTATATTCCTGCACCACCGGAATCAGGCTTTGTTCCTCATTAGGCGGCACAAAATCCATAAATGCTTCATCCACCACAACCAAAGCAAATTGCTCCAAGTAGGGCAAAATAGAGTCCCGCGAAAATAGTTTTCCGGTTGGATTGTGGGGATTATTCAGCAATAGTCCACAGTGAGTGCTGTTAGCGGTAGCGGGGCGTTTAGCCCGTGCTAAGTGCTGAGTGCTCAGTAAAACTGGTAACTCAGCACTCAGCACTCGTTGCTCATAACTAATTAGGGGACACTCCAGCACTTTAGCGTTGTACGACTTCAGGGTTCGGTAGTAGTCGCCAAAGGCTGGAGTTATTAAAATTGTCGCGGCTAATTGAGCTAATTCCCTACCTATGAGAGTGAGTAATTCTGCGGAGCCGTTACCCGGCAGAATCCACTCAGGCGGCAATTGATGGAAGTGACTGAGAGCTAGTCTCAGTTCACTATAGTTTGGGTCTGGATAGTGCTTAAGACTACCAAGTTGGGACAGTATAGCAGCGATCGCGCTATTAGGAGGCCCCAACGGGCTGATGCTAGCAGAAAAATCCAGAATAGCATCAGGGGGACAGCCAGCCAGTGCTGCTGCCCAGGCTAAATTTCCCCCGTGTGCAGGTTGCCGCATTAAAAAAGGGTTCCCGAAGACAGAACCTATGCTTTTGGGGGTGCTACCTTTTCTCTAAACAGTTTTCCTGCCGAGAAGGCAGGAACCCTCGTGGCTGGAATTTCCATTTTTTCATTGGTTTTCGGGTTGCGACCTTCGCGGGCTTTACGTTCCCGTGATTCAAATGAGCCAAATCCCACCAATGTTACCTTATCACCAGAGGAAACCGCTTCAATAATCGTTTCCAAAGCGGCAGTTAAGACTGCATCCGCTTGTTTCTTGGTAACACTAGCTTTTTCAGCTACGGCATCAACTAATTCACCTTTGTTCATGTCAAACTCCTGAAGGTTTACTTGAGATTCTTTACGGATGCACCCTGATACATCTGTACTGAAATCTTTGTTTGCGAAAATACAAAAATCATCCTTTGGGAGTAGCTTTACTCAAAACGGCTGTACATCCCATCGGCTCGACTTTTCAATGAATCATTCTAAGGTGTTGTAGCCTGATGTGGATAGATGAAACCATTAATTTATATAGATTTCAGGATTTTTTGTAATTTTAGGGTACTTGTTTCACTAAAAACTACCCCAAAAGTAGGAAAAAATACCTAGTAAATCCCGCAATTGTAAAGAAAACAGAGGAATGAGGAGGTGGGAGATGGCCAATGTTTGTTGGCATTCATTACCGATGTTGAAGAGTTATTGCTGAGATTCACTAATGTTTATAAAAAATAGTTTGTAGTAAGCACTTTAGTGCTTAAAAAATAAGAACTTCAGTCTTTACCCAACGGGAAATGATATAGCTTTGTGTAATTCGACTCATTAGGCTAGCTTTAGTCAAGATTTTACTGTTTCCCATCAGAAATTTTTTGTTGCACCCAAGCCCGAAAAGCACGGGTAGTAGCAATTTCCCCATTCTTCTTCGCTTCTTGGATAAACCCAGGAATCTCCTTCACCGATACAGGCGCAAAAGTAGGGCTGGTTTCGACTTCTGAGTATTGCCCACCTGCAAGGGTATAGACTCGCAACACACTGCCGTTATAACGCCAAAATTCCGGGACTCCCATCGCAGCATAAAGCCTCAGCTTATCTATCGCAGACCTGGAATATTCCACCTCTAGCACTAGGTCAGGGGGCGGGTCGATCGCTATGTCAATATTTTCTTTATCTCGAACTAACGCTTCATTTTGAATATAGTAGCTACTATCTGGCTCGGCTCCCTTTTTTAAATCATCTCGCGTTAAAGTTAGCGAACCAGCGCGTTTAATTTCCCAGCCCAACTCTTCGCACAATACACCAACAAAAGCTTCAATCACACGGTTTGAGTTCTCGTGCGGCATTTGTGGGGTCATAATTTCTATCGTTCCATCGTCATAAGCAAATCGGGAATTACGTTCTGAACCCATTTCAGCCAGCATGGTTTTAAAAGTTTGCCAGCTGATGTTTTGCAGTAAAACCCTATTTTCTGCGGATGTTGTTATTGCCACCATAGTTTAGTTCTCCGCAACAAACCTTTTGCCAGTACTGTATCCCTTAATATTACTGTTAAGGCTGAACGTAAGAGAGCGATATGATCGAAACGAATACTAGGGGTAATAGATTATGACTCAAGCCATACCAAAACTAGTAACCTTTGAAGATTTTGCAGCGTGGCGACCCGAAGGTGGAAGATATGAATTACATGATGGACTGATTGTTGAAATGGCACAACCAGTAGGAGACCATGAAGATGTTGTTGGTTTTGTAGCAAGAAAACTAACAGTAGAATTTGACCGATTAAATTTACCTTATACAATCCCCAAAACTGCGCTCATTAAACCAACTAATTCTGAATCTGGCTACTCTCCAGATGTGCTATTACTCAATCGCCCTAATTTAATAAATGAGCCGCTATGGAAAAAACAATCAACTGTAAGCCTTGCAGCATCAATTCCTTTAGTAATCGAGGTAGTTAGTACTAACTGGGATGATGACTATTACACAAAACAGGGTAAGTATGAGGGTATTGGAATTCCTGAATACTGGGTTGTAGATTATCTCGGTCTAGGCGCTAAAAAATTCACTGGTAACCCGAAACAGCCTACTATATCAATTTATCAATTAATTGATGGTGAATACCAAGTTACTCAATTTAGAGGCAGCGATCGCATCCTATCGCCTACTTTCCCAGAATTGAATTTAACAGCCGAACAGATTTTTCAAGCTGGAGGTTTACCAACTTAGCCACAACCATACTTGTTATTTTAAACTACTACTAATGTCAGTACATAAACCGCCCAGAACTAAAGTTCTGGGCTAATAGCTCAACTCCACTAAAGTGGACTGAAAGCCTTTATTAGCTGTCTTTAGACGAATGAGTGCTATTAGCCTCAGAATAAATTCTGAGGCAGGCTAGATGATAATGAAATAGCCCTGAACTATGTCTCAGCCGATAGGAATTTTAAGTGTATTCAACAAGTCATACCAATTTAATGTGAAACTGCACTAAATAAGTAACTCTCTATTCTTGGCGTTCTTGGCGTACTTGGCGGTTCGTTTAATATTCTATGCATCTTCATAGAGAATTGGTATCAGAACATTATCTGTTGAATTTTGGCTGAAAATCTGAAAACTCATATTTTTTCAAATATTTTTATATTATATGATAATTGAGATTTACACTCTAAACCTTTTACCAAATTAGTTGTATATTGAGTACAAAACCAGGTAAAACATTTTCCCCGGAAATAGTTTGAGGAAATTTTAAAACTTCCATATTTTGTCCTGGACGATAAATTTCTACTTCCTGTTTTTTTCGGTTTATCAACCAACCTAGACGACAACCATTTTCGATATACTCTTGCATCTTGTTCTGAGTTTTTTTCAAGCTGTCATTAGGCGAAAGTATCTCAATTACAAAATCAGGACATAAAGGAATAAATTTTTCTTTTTGCTCTTTAGTCAAAGCATCCCAACGAGATTTTTCTACCCAAGAAACATCTGGAGAACGGTCAGCCCCTGAAGGTAAAGTAAATCCAGTTGATGAATCAAAAACTTCGCCCAATTGATTTTGGTCGTTCCAGAACCATATTTGAGCGTTAATAGCAGAATTACTTTTTCCTGTTTCTCCTCCCGTAGGTGGCATTATAATCAACTCTCCTTGGGCATTGCGTTCTAATTTTAAATCGGGGTTTTCTTCACACAATTGATAAAACTGCTCTCTTGTCAGTTTAATTACAGAATTGAGGTTTAATGTAAGTGCTGTCATAAGCTGTTACGCAAATAAGATTGGATATTTACTCGTGAGGGTTGTCATTAGTCATTAGTCATTAGTCATTTGTATTTCAAAGGACAATATTAACGATTGCAATGTACAATTCTTTTCGCGCATCAGCTTAAGAGTATTTACCTTTTTGTTAAATGACTGGCTACAAACCTTCAGTTAAAGTTTTTTAATGAAAATTAAAAATCACAAAGACATGATAAATCGTCGTATTCATATTAATTTTAATCTTACTCGTGAACAATAAGATCCCCCACTTCTTTAAGAAGTCGGGGATCTGAGTTTTTGCCAGAGGTAACTCACCTGCTTATTCTCTTTATTACCTCGCCGGAATTTTCAACCCCCGACGCTCAAGGATTTGCCGCACTTCTGGGCTGGGAGTGTAGTTATAGCCATAGGAGGAGTTCTCTGTGTCATCCATAATTTGAGGTGTGAGTAATACAATTACCTCATTGCGCTGGTTCTGTCTGTTTGTACTTCTAAATAGTGAACCAATTAGTGGAAGATCACCCAAAATAGGAATCTTGGAGATAGAAGTCCGGTCTGTGTCTTGAATAATGCCTGAGAGAATGAGCGTCTGACCATCTCTCAAGCGAATCAAGCCAGAATTAAGAGAGCGCTCAGATACCAAGAATATTTGTTGACTACCACCTCCTCCAACGTTGATTGTAGCTGGAGCTTGGGGTGCTTTGACCACAGGAGCTACCGATAGAGAAACAAAACCGTTATCGTCAATCCGCTCAATTTTGACAGCTAGGGTTAAACCTACTCGGTCTTTTTCTGCTGAAATCGTTTCGGTAGCAAGATTTGCATCCCGAACGATTTCCCTTTTAATATTGCCTACTACTTCCTGAGTCAGGTTGACATTAGCTTGTTGACCTTCTTGTACAATTAACGTGGGGTCAGTCAAAATCTTGGCGTTGCCATTTGTAATCTGAGCTTGCAAACTAGCGAGAAGACGTCTAGGGAACTGGAACAGAGATGGTAGAGCAGATGTTGCTGTTCCCAAAACTCCTGGTGTGAACGTAGTAACTCTACTGGCAGGAGTACCAGCAGTAGCAGGAACCGCAGGAACAAGCACATTACCTTGTGCATCAAGAACAGCAGGAGTACCAGGAGTACCAGGAACGGCAGGAGTATTTGTAACAGTAGTTACATTTGGTGTTCCCCTTGTAAAGTCTGTAAAACCCCCTTGGAATGGATTTTCTGAAACCCCCGCTCGACGGTTAAAGAATGATTCAGTCCCTCCTGGTACATCAGGTTGTTGTAACTGCCCGTCCACAATCGTTCTATTGCCTACCCCAGTTCCTGGAATAGCAGTGGAGTTATTTAAATCCAGGAAAGTATTACCACCACTATAGGGATTAGCAGTAACAGGTCTACCACCGCTTAAATTGCTTGCTACTTCAGCGCTAGTAGCTGGTCTGGAACCGCCAAAATTCAGAGATGCTGCACCACCATCATTTGTAAAGTAGTTATTACCAACTCCAAAGGAAAAGCTGGTGTTGTAATCTTGGGTGTTCAATAGGTTAACATCAATAATCTTGACGTTAACTACTACTTGGCGACGGCGGATATCAAGCTGAGTTAGTTGAGCCATCGCCATCTCAACTAGCCGAGGAGGGCCAATCAAGGTTAGAGCATTTGTGCGCTCATCCCCTAATGCCTGTAAACCTCTCAGTAATGGGTTAGAGTCTGTAAAAGTAACACGTTGAGTTTCAACTCTGCTTTCTGTGGTGGTCTGAGTTTGGGTGATAGGGGTAGCTCCAGCCCCAACAGGTACAGCATTAACGCTGGTAACTTGTCGTTCGCGGCTGATGGCACTTTCTGCCCCCAAGCCAACCAAAAAGTTGATGGCGACTCCTACTGATACTTGATTGAGTCGTAGGCTACGCATAACCATGTCACGGGTAGAATTAGGTAGTTTAGGCCCAACAAAAACCGTGCGATTACTGCGGTTAGCTTCCAAACCACTCAGGCGCAAGACGTAGTTAAACACATCTTGGACTGGCTCATTTTCTATATCTAGGGAGATTGTTTGAGAGGTTGCTGGTGCATTAGCACCAGCAGCAGCACCTTGTTCACCTCCGATATAAGCCAAGTTCAAATTAGCAGCACGGGCAAGTAGTGATAAAACCTCACGCACCGGCGCATCTCGCAGCACTAAACGCGGTACACGTTCTTGAGTTCCTAAGTCAATGGTGCTAGGAGAAGCATCAGTATTAGAGATGGCAATATCTCCTACGGGTGGGGCGACGGCTCTAGGTAAGAAAGGTGGAGCCTGACTCACAGGTTGACCTGGCCCAGCAGCTTGTGCGGGTTGTCCGTCAATGGTGACTTCCGGGTTAGGAACGAGAACTTCTGGCTTTTGACCAGGTTGGGCTGGAGTCGTAGCAGGCGGTGCTGTGAAAGTTTGCGCTGTTGGCGTTGGTGTTGATGCTATAGTGCCTGACGATGGGCTAAAGCTGAGTGTAATTCCATTTTGCGATCGCACCACAGGTTGACTGCTAGGTGTATTGTTACTGCCTGTTACCGTTACCCGGACGCTATTGGCATCAAGCTGATTAACCTCAACAGATGCAATTCCTGGTGCTGGGCTATCTTGACGAAAGCTCTTACCTTGTGGTAATCGTAATTGAGTATTGATAATATCTGCGACTAAAGCGTTGCCTCTTTTTGTAGTGAAAACTTGGGGGCGCGACCCAGAAGAAGTTTTCAAAGCAACATTAATTCCACCATTAACTGGATTTAACTGGACATTAGTAATTTGACTAATTTGTGCCCAAACTGGTTGAGCTGCCAAAAATACAAAAGCGGCAGTACCTAATATAAAACTATTACCGTGAAGCTGTTTCACAGTTCATTCCTCACCTTATAAAACCTTGTTTACAAACAATTCTGAAAAGTTGGAGTTAGGAATGAGGAGTGAATAATTAGAAAATAATAACTCGTAATTCCTGTACAGACGCGATTAATCGCGTCTCTACTTCTAACTCCTGTACAGACGCGATTAATCGCGTCTCTAACTCCTAATTACTTTTTCGGGGCAGCCTTAGCAGCAGCAGCAGCTATTTCTTCTGGAGTAAGTGGCATCAATACCTGTAATTGGAATGATGTATTAATCGCTGCTGGCCCTACCTGCACTGGCGTTTTATCCAATGGGGATCTTGACTCTACTGGAGCCAAACTTGCTTGATAATCTTTAACTATTAACAAAGGCTGCAAACGCTCAATGTTACGCATTATCGATTGTGTTTGCTCGTAAGTTCCTGTAATTTCGGCATTGATAGTGCTGCGTTGCAGCTTACCGTTAACCTGTAGTCCTAGAGTTCCATCGGTAACTGGTTCTGGTTTTTGCGAAACTGGCACAAATTTCTTCAGTTTGGCTCTCACTACATTCATAGAAGTTGGAGTATTGCCAGAGTCAATTAAGCGGTTTATATCCAACAGCAATGTATCTAAACTTTTTTCGTTAGCGAATAAACCTAAAACCTGAACTTTTTGCTGTTTTGCCTGTGCTAACTCGTCTTTAACTTTACCAATTTCTTTGATACTGGCTTTTTTCTGCTCAATTTGCCCTTGCAATTCAGAGCTTTTGGCTTGCTGTTGCTGATAGCTTTCCAAAGCTGGCATCAGCAGGTTTAACAATATATAACCTGCTCCTGCTAAACCAATTACCCCCACCAATATGCCAATAATTTTTGGTGTGAAGGCAATACCAAATAGCACGGGGGATGCTGGCGTAGCCTGATCGAATTCCCCACCTTGTTCGCCAAAATTTAAATCATCACTCAGCGTCATTTTGAAATGACTCCTGTTTGTTGCATACTACGAATTCGAGTCACTAACCCCACTGTGCCTTTTTTCTCCAACTCCCGGATTAATTCTGAAGCTGGAACGTCGTTCATACTCGATTGGATCGTGTATTCAACTACTTGTGGCGGCTTAATTGTTACACCCTTAGTAGGTTGACCCACACCTGGTGGTAAAGGAGCATCTACCAACGTTGCCGTCACAATTCTGCTTTCTGTGGGCTTCAAAAATTGAGACTGTTGTAGACTCAATAAAAAATCATTGACATCGTTAAAAGAACGAGCCAATCCGATAATTTCTAACCCTCCAGCAGGATTGGTTGGTGGCTGCCCTTCTGCTGCCGGAATGGGTGGGGTTTGCCTGATAGTCTTAATTTGCACTGCTGCTGGAATGCGATCGCGCAAATCTTGCAGCATTGCTGACCAAGGTCGAATTTGATCAAATACAGTGACTAAAGCTTGGGTTTCCCCTTTAACTGCCTTCGTCTCGTCTTTGATTTTATTAATATTTCCTATTTCTGTATCTAACCTCTTGCTTTCTTGGTCTAGTTGTGCGATTTGACCATCTAACTCAACAATCTTCCCTTGCAACAGCCAGCAACCAAGTCCCAATAAAGCTGGAAGAGTTACACCTACTCCAACTCCCACATACAGCAGTGTCAAATCCCCCGTAGGAAACTTTAGGGATATTCCTTTTCCTTTCTCAGGATTTTGCTGGTATGCTGGACGATCTTTAAGAAAGTTAACATCTAGGCTGTACATTTTGTTACACCTCCCGCATTCCTAGACCAAGTACGATCGCCAAGCCAGAGCGTTGCACCTGTGGATATTTCTCAGTGTCAACTTCCAAAGATAAAGCCCCGATTGGATCTATTTGGGTAGTTGGCAAGCTCAATCGTTGGGTAAAGAATTCATCTAACTGTTGGAGTCCACCTCCTGGGCCAGCTAATATAATCTGCGCTACCTCCAAATTTTCACTTTGATTGAGGTAAAAATCGATGGAACGGCGCAGTTCATCAGTTAGTTCTCCCAATACTCTTAATATGGCTGCCATACCAGGATTGATTTCAGTAACCCCAGTTTTCCCGCCGTCTAGAGATGTTTGGGGAATCACCATTCCGTGTAACAGTTCCATATCTCGTGATGTGGGTAAGCTCATTGCCCTTGCTAAGGCAGTTTGCATTTGATAAGTCCCGATTGGGACTGTGCGCGAAAATTGCGGCACTCCGTTAACGATGATGGCGATTTCTGTACTGTCAAACTCTATATCAACTAGTACTGCTGCTTCTTGCGGCCCAAATTGTCGCAATTGCTCACGAATAGTCCGAATCAGAGCAAAACTGTTAATTTCTAAGACATCGATTTGTAATCCTGCCTGCTCGAATGTACTGATATATGTATCCGTTATCTCTTTACGGGTGGCAACTAGAAGTACGTGTACTTTTTCAATGCCATCTTCATCTACAAAGTACCCAAGTTTCTGATAATCTACATCAGCCTCTTCACGAGGATAGGGTAAATATAAACCTGCTTCATGGTTAAGAACCATTTCTCGCAGTTCTTTATCATCTAACTCTGCTGGCACTGGTATGATCCGAACGATGGAATCTCGCCCTGGTACACCAGTAGCAACGCGAGAAGTTTTGATTTTGCTCTCAGTTAGCGCCTGCTGGATTAATTGCGCCATTGCTGCGGGGTCGGTGATTTGACCATCGGTAACTACGCCTTCTGGAACTGCTACCGATGTAAAGGTTTCTAGCTTCAAGCCTTGACCCTGCTTGCGTAGCTGAACTACATTCACCCTTTCGGGAGCAAGTTCAATGCCGACCCCTTTTTTTGATTTGCCAAACAGACTTTTGAAGCTTTTTACCACAGTTGTGCCCGATGGACTGCTAAATTGAATTGGGCATTGGGCATTGGGCATTGGGCATTGGGCATTGGGCATTGGGCATTAAGAAAACTTTTCTTTAGTCCCTAGTCCCCAGTCCCTAGTCCCTAGTTCCTAGTCCCTAGTCGCCTCTATTACTGGTAATTTATTTAGCCTATAATCTCGACAATTCTGATCTAAGCTTTTCACACTGAGCAAGCGTAAAAATACTGGGAAAATGATTCAATTGCGAAAATTTAAACAACTTGTTGCTTTTACACTGCTTGGCTTATTAACCAGTTGGATTGTAAGTTGCAGCACAAGTAATGTTGGTACAGGTACAAAACAGGCTACTTCAGGGGCGGCAACTATTGAGTTTTGGACGATGCAACTCCAACCTCAATTTACCGACTACTTCAAAAACCTAATTGCGAATTTTGAATCGCAAAATTCAGGTATAAAGATTAACTGGGTTGATGTCCCGTGGGCGGCGATGGAGAACAAAATTTTAACAGCTGTCTCCGCAAAAACGCCACCTGATGTAGTTAACCTGAATCCGGGTTTTGCTTCCCAACTTGCCGGACGAAATGCCTGGTTAGATTTAGATGCAAAAGTCTCAAAGGATGTACGTTCCTCCTATCTAGCGAATATCTGGGAATCTTGTACGCTTAATGGCAAGAGTTTTGGGATTCCCTGGTATCTCACCACACGGCTAACCATTTATAACACCGATTTATTAAAACAGGCAGGTATCAATAAACCGCCTGCAACCTACGCAGAATTGGCACAAGCAGCGCAACAAATTAAAGACAAAACTGGCAAATATGCCTTTTTTGTGACTTTCGTACCGCAAGATTCTGGTGAAGTGCTGGAATCTTTTGTGCAAATGGGTGTCACTTTAATAGATGCTGAGGGGAAAGCGGCGTTTAATTCAGCACTAGGTAAGGCAGCGTTTCAGTATTGGGTAGACTTGTATAAAAAAGGCTTACTTCCTAAAGAAGCTTTGACGCAAGGACATCGCCACGCGATCGATTTATACCAATCTGGAGAGACTGCGTTTCTCGCTTCTGGGCCAGAGTTTCTGAAAACGATCGCTAATAATGCCCCGAAAATTGCTCAAGCTACGGGAATAGCACCTCAACTCACTGGTGACACAGGTAAGAAAAATGTTGCGGTGATGAACATGGTGATTCCCCGCGATAGTAAACAACCAGACGCCTCTGTTAAGTTTGCTTTATTTGTCACCAATGACGAAAATCAGTTAACCTTTGCTAAAGCTGCAAATGTTCTACCTTCTACAATCAAAGCATTATCTGATAGTTACTTTACAAATGTTCCAGCTAATGCTTCAACAATAGAAAAAGCGCGAGTTATGAGTGCTAAAGAATTGTCAAAGGCAGAAATATTAACTCCTACTTTGAAAGATTCCAACAAACTGCAAAAGGCTGTTTACGAAAACTTGCAAGCAGCAATGTTAGGACAGAAGACTGTAGATAAAGCTGTAGAAGATGCGGCGCAAGAGTGGAACAGTACTAGGAGTTAGTAAACAAACGAAATAATAGCTAAATATAAGAATTTCGGGGTGGAAATGGATGTAGGACTTACGCTTGCATTGTCAAGACTTAGGCAAGTTGCGTAAGTCCTGTTTGAGAAACAGTGTCTTGGACAAACTACGCTTGCACCACAAAATTTAATTCCGTAAGAGTTGGCGCACCAGTTAGAGTTGCAAATAGACCACCGCTACCAAAACCTGCGGCACTGCCATTTTGGTTGTAAAATAACTGCCCACTGGCAGCGTCATAGATAATTTTCGCCGTGCTAGACGCCACAGAAGAAGTTGTGATTTGAAAATCACTATCGTTAAGATAACCTGTTCTTGTTAAAGCGATCGCATTAAACCCACATTCCGCACCCTTAACTGTCACAATCGGTTATTACGGAAGTTGATTTATGAAAAAGGAGTAAAAAATTACATTTATCTCAAGAGAAACAGATTTGGGATAGGAAAATTTATCAGATATATTCTCAATAAGGAGCAATAAATATAAGAGTAGTTTGGTGGAAAAGTTTAATAATATAATGTTATTATTACAAAATTAATACATTATTGTAACTTATGTCTATCGGAAAATAAAGTTAAAAACGCCATGACTTATTCAGAACATTAATTTTATTAATGAGCTAAATGATCTAATTAAAATATTAATAATATTGATAAATCAACTTATATATCTATAGTAATTACGGCAAGCTTCTGGGAGGAATAGGAGAATGTACTTCATTTCAGATGTCAAATTATAAAATTCTGTTTTTTGTTGAAAAGTCACAAGATGAACTGATTGAAAACATTGAAATATCCACCGCATGGTTGGATTATTGATTTTGAACCAATTTTGACATCAAAATAACCTAAGAACTAAATTTTTATACTTAGTCGTAAATATTCAAATGTATATCTAAGTTAATCATAATAATTCCTATTTAGCTCTAATGAATTCTAGTCAATTCTCTCAACCATTAGTTCTTATGTACTAAATATATCCGTTTCTTTGGGGTGTGACAGTTGTGGGTGCGGAATGTGGGTTAAGGCAAGAGACGCGATAAATCGCCGTCTCTACAAAGGACTGATTCTTGTAAAGACGGCGATTTATCGCGTCTTTGGATCTAGGGCGTGTCATCAAAAAACCTTAATTGCTGCTACAGCTTGTAGTTTTGCCTAAATCCTGTAGGCGCATCTTCAAAAATAAATGGTGTTAGTATCTCAACTTTGAACATTTGCAGCAAATACTTTAACCTTTGCAGCAAATGTTATTCCATGTATAAGAAAGGCTTAAGTATTTGCAAGAAAGGTATAATCATTTGCTGCAATTGCTTTAACCTTTGTAACAAATACTCTTCCATATATAAGAAAGGCTTAAGTATTTACAAGAAAGGTATAATCATTTGCTGCAATTACTTTAACCTTTGCAACAAATACTCTTCCATGTATAAGAAAGGCTTAAGCAATTGCAACAATCATTGTAGTGAACTTATAGATATAGCTGTTGCTAAAAAATCGCCTACTAAATAAAGGGAACCACACACAATTATTAAATCGTCTGTGGTAGCGGTTGAGGTTGCGGCTTCTAGTGCTGTGAGTAAATCTGGATGGATTTGGCGATCGCTTAATTCGGGACAAATGCTGTAAGCTAGGTTTGCTAAGTAGTCTAAATCAGCAGAAGTTCTACCTGGCCAAGATTCTGTTGGTATTGGTACTAAAAAAAGGCGATCGCCTGGGCGCAGTAAGGCGGTAAAAATATCAGCATGATCCTTATCGGAAAACATTCCCATAACCCAATTGACTGGCTTGGGGTTAACTGCGTTTAAGCTATCGACATACTGGCGAAGAACTTCGGCGGCGGCGGTATTATGAGCGCCATCAAGTAATAATTTATGGTTTTTCCAAGTAACCCATTGCATCCGCCCTGGCCATTTAGTTTTTGCCATACCGTTAGTTATGGCTTCTTCAGAAATCTGCCAGCCCTGTTGTTGGAGAATTTCTAAAGCTGCTATTGCCAAAGCTGAATTTGCTAATTGAATTTGTCCGGCTAATGGCAAAGGGTATTTAATTAACTTTGAATTTTGAATATTTTGATATTCTGCCCATCCTGTAGCGATTTGACGGGCGGGTTGAGGCGTAAAAATCGGGCATTGTAATTCTAAAGCACGCGATCGCACAACTTTCTGGGCATCCGGTGGCAATGCTCCAACCACAACAGGGCATCCAGGTTTGAGGATACCAGCTTTTTCTCTAGCAATGTCAGCAACAGTAGGGCCAAGTTGCTGCCAGTGTTCCCGGCTGATGGAAGTTATAACCGTAACCAAAGGTTCCAAGCAGACATTAGTAGCGTCTAAGCGCCCTCCTAGCCCGACTTCTACCACAGCCACATCAACTTGCTGCTGGGCAAAATACAACCAAGCAGCCGCCGTAATTACTTCAAACTGAGTTGCCGATTCGTCTTCAGGGCGAATAACCGCTTGGACTTGTTGGAATAATTGACTCAATTCCTCAGAAGAAATTGGCTGTTCATTCAGACAAATACGTTCTGTCCAATCTACTAAATGGGGAGAAGTGTAACGTCCTGTACGATAACCAGCCTCAGTAAGTACCGAGGAAAGATAGGCACAGACAGAACCTTTACCATTAGTGCCAGCAACATGAATTACCGGGACTTGGTGATGAGGATTACCAAGATTTGCTAAAAGGTTGACGATGCGATCGAGTCCCAGATGGACACCAAAGCGTTGCAGGGGTTGTATTACAGAATCGATGTTCAAGGAAGTGAGTGGGGAGTGGGGAGTGGGGAGTGGGGGGATGAGGGAGATAAGGGAGAAATAAGTAATGCCCCATGCCCTATGCCCTATGCCCAATCCCCGATTAATGAATGAATTTAAGCTTCTCTATCTAAAAAGCCTTGAATTTGTCTTAAAGCCGCAGCGCCAATATTAAATACTGCCCAGCTAGCTGCAATGACAACTGGTGCTAAAACGATCGCTATACGGTAATCGATATCCATATCTAGAACCCCTCTCTTAAGTAGAAATTAAAGTTTTGTCAACTGCTCTCATTTTTATTTTTAGCTGAAGTGGGCAACTTTTCCAAGTAGATATGTAAAGAATGTTTAAATTATTGGGTATTGGGTATTGGGCATTGGGCATTGGGCATTGGGCATGGGGCATTGGGCATGGGGCAGAGGGGGAAAACTCTTATTTCTTACTTTCTCATCTTACCCAGTCCTTTTCTTGTCTACGAGACGTTACGCGAACGGTAGAACTACGCCCAACGCAGGCTCAGTACAAGTGTCCAATGCCCCATGCCCAATGCCCCATGCCCAATGCCCCATGCCCAATGCCCCATGCCCAATGCCCAATGCCCAATGCCCAATGCCCCAT
>NZ_BDUD01000001.1:3498307-3650003 GCF_003113895.1 Nostoc commune NIES-4072
CCCAATGCCCAATGCCCAATGCCCAATGCCCCATGCCCCATACCCCATTCCCCATTCCTAAGCCTTGCTAAACCCAATATCAGTCCCCTTACCAGCATGAACTAAAGCTAACTTTTGGTAACGTTGGGCGTGTTCAATCTGTTCTGCGGCTTCAGCCTCTGTTACTTGGCGTAATATTTTGCCAGGAATACCGACGACTAGGGACAAAGGCGGTACATTTTTAGTTACTACTGCACCAGCACCGATAATGCTACCAGTGCCCACTCTTACCCCGTCTAAAATCACTGCGCCTATGCCAATCAAACTTCCACGCTCAATGTAAGCGGAATGTATCACAGCGCGATGTCCTACAGTGACATGATCTTCTAGAATTGTGGGAAAACCAGGATCGCTATGTAAAATTGCACCATCCTGAATATTTGTGCATTCGCCAATTTCAATACGTTCCACATCTCCCCTAACCACTGCTCCATACCAAATGCTTACCCCTGCTGCTATATTTACCGAACCCATAACAACAGCGTTGGGTGCGATGAAGGCAGCTTGAGAAAAATCAGGAGATGTCCAGTAAGAAGCGGTAGACACGATAGAATATGAATATGGTACCCAGGAACACTGGAGAAACTCCAACCTTTGAGGCTGGTTGCACAACTAGGATATCACAGGTCAAGCCTCTACATTGAGGAAAACACTAGTGAACATTGTTGCTGCCGCAACTGCGTGTCTGTGCAGCAGTGACCAAATAACCCAAAGTGATGGAGCCAAAGTGTATATACAATACACTAGCGCTGGTGAAGACAAAATTATGTTTCTACGCACTTCATGATGAATCCAGGCTTGCAGTACCCGATGTTTGGGCCTGAAATACAGTGTCCCCATTGTCGCCAGACTATTCCGGCGCTGACATTAACAGATACCTATTTGTGTACGCGTCATGGCGCGTTTGAAGCTAATCCTAAAAATGGAGAGTTAATCCATTTGCAATCAGGGCGTCATTGGCGGAGGTGGAATAATGAATGGTATAGACAGCATACTCATCCCGATGGTATTCGCTTTGAAATTCACGAAGCATTAGATAAGCTCTATACCCAAGGCTTTCGAGCAACGAGAGTAATTATTGCTCGGCGCTATCAGGAATTGATGAGTGGCTACTTGGAACGCAGCACGCCTTGGCGTTCTGGACAACCAGAAGCTACTGCTGCGCGTTTATACGGCTTACCCGTGGAGTTTAGCCCCGACACCTCAGATGATCCCTGTTGGGAAGTAATTAATTTTGACTTGGAAAAAGAACCTGGCGTCCCTGTACGCTACCCTTATTTCAGGTTGTTTGAGTAAAGTTAAGAGTTAGGAGTTAGGAGTTAGGAGTTAGGAGTTAGGAGTTAAATTAAATTCAATTTATAACTCATAACTTACAACTCCTAACCTTTGTTATGCACCATGCTTCTATTCGGACTGCGAATATTCATCGAGCGATCGCTTTCTACGAACATTTAGGGTTTACAATCTCAGAACGCTTTACTACAGGCTATACCCTAGCTTGCTGGATGGAAGGATTGGGCGGCAGAATTGAACTGATCCAAATTCCCGAACCAAAACCAGCCCCAGATGCCTTTGCTGACGAGCATTATGTGGGGTATTATCATCTCTCGTTTGATTTAACTGAGATTACACCAGATTTACCTAACTGGTTGACAAATTTACAAGAGCGTGTATTGCTAGCGGCTAAGAGTCAACCAGAAGAATTACAACCGTTGAAGGTACTTTTAGAACCGACACAACAGCAAATAGGCGATCGCATTTACGAAGTGGCTTTCATCGCCGATACCGATGGCTTACCTCTCGAATTCATTCGAGTTTTAGCAAAACTCCCATAATTTAGCTTTTTTATTACCTTTATTGTTAATATATTTTTCTGTATTGTTACTGAGGTTACAGATTTTTTGGACAGATTAAACTAACGTCACTTTCCCAAATAATTATGTAATTTAATTTACATAATCTGCTAAATACATGTATGGATTTTCCAGATTTTATAAATATCCCTTGCCATTATTATTTTTAAGCTTATGGCTAGTAGCGGTTTTTTTGTTAAGCAATAAACCTGCTCATGGCCAACATGCAGCCATATTTAACAAAGAAAAATACCAGTCAACCTTGCTAGCAAAAAGAATAATGCCCTCAACACTGACACAAAATGTCCGTAAGACAGTGCTGGAGAATGGTCTAACTGTCCTGACAAAGGAAGTGCATACTGCGCCAGTAGTGACGGTGCAGGTGTGGTACAAGGTTGGCTCACGCAACGAAGAACCGGGCGTGAATGGCATTGCCCACCAGTTGGAACACATGATGTTTAAAGGTACTTTAAACCGTCCAATTCAATTTGGGCGTTTGTTTAGTGCTTTAGGTAGTGATTCCAATGCTTTCACCAGCTACGATCAAACTGCATATTACGGTACTGTGGAACGAAACAAGCTGAAAGCCCTCTTAGTGCTGGAAGCAGACAGGATGCAAAATTCCCAGATTGAACCAGAACAACTGGCAAATGAGAAGCGGGTTGTAATTTCCGAGTTGCAAGGTTACGAAAATAGCCCAGAATATCGCCTCAACCGCGCCGTTATGAAGGCGGTATTTCCCAATCATGCTTATGGGTTGCCTGTAGGTGGCACGAAAGCTGATGTCGAGAAATTTGAGGTTGAGCAGGTAGAAAAATATTACCGCAATTTTTACAGTCCCGATAATGCCGTCTTAGTAATTGTTGGAGATTTTCAAACTGCAAATGCCCTGGAAACAATTAAAGAGGTGTTTGGTAAAGTAGTGAAGAGGCAGGGGGCAGGGGGCAGGGGGCAGGAGGCAGGGGAAGCGGGGGGAGCAGGGGGAGAAGAATTAATAACGAAATTCCCAATTCCCAATACTTCTCTACGAGAAGCTGCGCCAACGGCTGACCTCGGCTCTTCTCGGCACGAGTCGCTCAGTACAAGTTCTCAATTCCCCATTCCCCATTCCCCACTCCCCACTCCCATCGTATTGCGAGAACCGGGAGCAGGGCGGTTGTTACAAGCGGTGTATCCGCTACCGGATGCAAATCAACCGGATGTGCCTGCGCTGGATGTGATGGACTACATCTTGAGTGAGGGAAGGAATTCTAGACTTTATCAGGCATTGGTGGAATCAGGTTTAGCTAGTGAGGTTACAGCCTCCGTTAACAGTTTGCGAGAATCTGGCTGGTATGAGGTGTTGGTGACGGCTGGTTCTAAACAAGATTTGAAAAAAATTGACTCAGTGTTGAGTAATGCGATCGCTAATGTAGCAGAAAAAGGCGTGACCTCTGAGGAACTAGAACGAGCCAAAACCCAATTAACAGCAGATGTAATTTTGAGTAACCGTGATATCACCTCTCAAGCAATGCGCTTGGGCACTGATGAGACAACTGTTGGTGATTATCGCTACACAGACCGCTATTTAGCTGCTGTCCGTCTGGTGAAGCCCACGGATATTGTCGCTGTGATTAACAAATACCTGACAAAAGAAGCTAGGACAGTAGGCTTTTTTGAACCAACTCAGAAGCGAATAACAGGAGTTGGTGATAAACCAGACTCAGCCCAAACTACAGAGAATTTCTCTCCTGGCGTACCTGTGCTTCCTTCTGAGGTGATGAAGTACTTACCGCCTGTGGATTTGGCTATAGATACAATCGCCCAAATGTTACCACAGGAATTTAAATTTACTAATGGATTGCGGTTATTACTGTTACCTGATCATAGTACTCCCACTGTCACCTTGAGCGGTCACATTCAAGCTGGGGCAGAATTTGATCCTGAGAATAAAGCTGGACTGGCTGCTTTTGTGGCAGACAATTTGTTAAATGGCACTAAGAGTAAGGATGACTTAACTATTGCCAAACTCTTGGCAGAACGAGGAGCGAGTTTAGACTTTCACTCCTACCGCGAAGGTGTGCATATCGAGGGTGATAGTTTAGCTCTTGATTTGCCGATACTCCTTGAGATATTGGCAGATGTTGTTAAAAATAGTACCTTTCCAGCCAAAGAGTTGGAATTGCATCGCCAACAAACTTTAACTGACTTGCAACAGGAATTAGATGAGCCATCAGAAGTAGCCAGAAGAGTATTTGTTCAGTCAATTTACCCGAAAAAACATCCCTTACATACTTTTCCTACAGAGGAGAGTTTACAGCAGATTCAGCGCCAGGATGTGATTGATTTCAAAGCTAAACATTATCGTCCAGACACGACAGTGTTGGCGCTGGTGGGAGATTTTGATCTAGACAAAGTGCGATCGCTGATTAAAAATGAGTTTGGTAATTGGCAAGTGAGCGGCCAAGCACCGACATTAAAATATCCTCCAGTTTCAACGCCACAGAAAATAGTCAGTGTCAACCCCGTTTTACCAGGTAAAGCCCAAGCTGTGACATATATGGGTTACACAGGTATTAACCGTTATGATCCTCGGTTTCACGCAGCCTTAGTATTGAACCAGATTTTGGGAGGCGATACCTTATCTAGTAGACTAGGTGCAGAAGTGCGCGATCGCCAAGGTTTGAGCTATGGAATTTATAGCTCCTTCCAAGCCGGGAAGAATGCAGGCACATTTTTGATAGAAATGCAAACTAGTCCTGAAGATAGCAGAAAAGCGATCGCTAGTACCCGCCAAATACTACAGCAAATCCATCAACAAGGTGTCACTGCACTAGAAGTAGAAACAGCTAAACGCACCCTCATCAGTACCTACAATGTTTCTCTGGCAAATCCAGAGGAATTAACAGATAGAATTCTAATGAATGAGGTGTATGGACTAGATAAAGAAGAATTGCACTCCTTCACTGACAAAATCCAGAAAGTCAGCCTTACCCAAGTTAATCAAGCGGCTCGTGAGTTACTCCACCCAAATCAAATCGTAGTTGTTACTGCTGGGCCATCTGTTTTAGCAGAAAAAAGTAATCGCTAATTGGGGATAAATCACAAATGACAACAATTAATCTAGCTCATCAGGATTCACGCCTAGCTGACGCAAACGTTCTGCTAATTGTTCTGCTTTTTGTCTTGCTTGAGCTGCTTCTTCTTTAGCTGTAGCCGCTTCTTCTGTGGGTAGTGGAATTAATTCTCCTGCTAAGGTAAACCACCTTAACCACAACTTAGGAATATCTTGAAATGACCCCTG
Organism: Nostoc commune NIES-4072; assembly: GCF_003113895.1. NCBI lineage: Bacteria > Bacillati > Cyanobacteriota > Cyanophyceae > Nostocales > Nostocaceae > Nostoc > Nostoc commune. The sequence goes on from NZ_BDUD01000001.1 coordinate 3,503,483, forward strand.
CCATAATCCCAAACTTAAACCCAACTCTGGCATTGGTAAACGTCCCTCAGTCAAATTCATCGGTTCATAGTGACCGCCTATTAGCTGAAAAGCTTGGAGTTCATCAGTGTAGCGACTAAAAACAATATAGTAGGGAATCCTCAGAATTCCTTCATAAACTTCCCATTTGCTGGGAGGTTTATCGGCTGCGTTTTTTTTCATCCCTAAATCTTCCGCTTCTGTACCTGGAGATAATAATTCCACTACTACAAAGGGATTTGCTGGTTCTTGCCAAGTTACATAACTTAAACGCAAGTCCTCCCCTTTGTAGAGTTTTGAGACTCCTACCACACCAAACCAATCAGGGCGCTTGTACCATAAAGGATGCTGGAGATCATAGTAAAGATTAAGGTCAGCAGCGCTGTAAACTAATTCTGGATTCCAGATAGTGGGTTGAAAAGTTAAGTATAAAAGTAAAGGCTGTAAAAAGTGAAAATCGTCTGGCAAACCTGGTTCCTCTGGGTTGTCACTTGGTAAATCATACATCGTTGGTAAGGTTTCCCAAGGAGGAAGGGGAGGGTCAGATTGAGGGATAAAGGGAGGAGAGGAAGTCATAAGCAGTTTGGGAGGAAATTGATTAATTATATTGGTAAGTGCTATCAGTTGTGGTTAAATGAATCCTAGCCAACTGAAGCACTATTTTACTGCTAAAGATTTTGCCGATGGCATCTGGACACAAAAAGTCCAAGCAAGCAAAGTAGAAATCAAAGGAGCCATTCACGAACTGCAACTCAAGCCGGGTGCTGAAGCAGAATGGGTATTTGTGCCCTTAAAATCTGGCACTTATGTCTTACGTTGTCCAATACCAGGACATACGGAAGCAGGGATGACTGGAGAAATTGCCATCAAGAATTAAAAATAATTATCCGACTCAGTATTTGACAGCGAGCTAATGTTTCAATTAAAGAAAATTTATCTCAGTCCTATAGTGTGCAGCGAAAATAATTTATGGCAATTTTGATTCAAGCTCAACATATTAGAAGTAGGCGAACGTGTTATTATATATACGTTAGCGGCTAAACTGGAAGAATCCCTATCAGGGATTAAAATAATTTAAATTATAGATATTATTTCTCAATTAATCTAGAGAAAGCATTGATACCTCAGCGTTAGAGCCACCAGTAATTATTAATTTCCCATGAACATTTTCAGTAACTTACTTTCCCAAGCGACTCAGCCTGCACCAGCGAAAAAGCAACGCCGAGGAATTGAAATTAAATCGCCGCGTGAAATTGAAATCATGCGGCAATCAGCGACAATTGTGGCAACTGTCCTAAAAGAAATTTCCGAGCTAGTAAAGCCAGGAATGACCACGGCTGATTTGGATGCTTATGCAGAAAAACGTATCCGCGAAATGGGTGCAACACCGAGTTTCAAAGGATATCACGGTTTTCCCGGTTCTATTTGCTCCAGCATTAACAATGAAGCAGTGCATGGCATTCCTAGTCCCAAGAAAGTGATTCGCGTGGGGGATGTATTAAAAGTAGATACGGGCGCTTATTATCAAGGCTTTCATGGTGATTCTTGCATTTCAATTGCTGTCGGTGAAGTGACACAAGAAGCTGCTAAATTAATTCGTGTAGCAGAAGAAGCTTTATATAAGGGGATTGAGCAAGTTAAGGCTGGTGTATACCTGCTTGACTTAGCTGGAGCAATTGAAGATCATGTAAAATCTAACGGCTTTAGTATAGTCGAAGAATTCACTGGACACGGTGTCGGTCGTAACTTACACGAAGAGCCTTCAGTATTCAACTACCGTACCCGCGAGATGCCAAATGTTAAACTCCGTGCGGGGATGACGCTGGCAATTGAGCCAATTTTAAATGCGGGTTCTAGACACACCCGGACATTATCTGACCGTTGGACAGCTGTCACTGTAGATAATTCTTTGTCGGCTCAGTTTGAGCATACAGTTTTAGTGACAGAGACTGGTTATGAGATTTTGACTGATCGTTCTAAGTTGTAATTATTAAGTTTGTAGTAAGCACTTCAGTGCTTAGAAAACAAGGACTAAAGTCCTTACTACGAGATGAAAGCGATAAAAGCTATATTTGACTATTAGCTGCATAATTAGTTTTAAAAATAGGAAGCATCTCTTTAGCTTGTATGGAGACAAATGTATTCTCTGGAATCGCTTCTAATAAATTGATTGCTTGTTGCCATTTATCTTGTGCTTGCTGCCGAATTAGTAGCGATTGAGGTGAATTTTTTACAAATAAATTAGCTTCTATTGCTAGTTTTTGGGCTGATTCTAAGTTTGCTAAGGCTTGCTTTTCAACTAAGACTCTTTGACTGATAGATTTATAGTTTATTTGATAGTAAGCCAATTTATTATTTGCTAGATCAGAAACTGATGTTTCATTAGGAATACTATCTAACAAGATTATTGCCTGATGCCATTTGTTTTCTGCTTGTTGCCAAACTTTTAGAGGATGCGGCGGATTTTGAGCCAGAGAAGCAGCCTCCATACCAAATTTTTGAGCAGATTTAAACTTTGCGATGGCTGCGCCAACGTCTGGGACGAACGCACTCTCTTCTTGAGTTAAACTTAGACTCATCTGCTGCAATTGTAGACTTTGCTCTCTAATTTTCCAACCACCAAAACCTAAGATTAATAAACTTGAGGCTATGAACAAAGTTGAACGTACTATTTTTTGCGTCGAAAACTTTGTTACGATTTCTACATGCTGGCTAATAATTGGTTCTTTACTACTTCCTTGTTCAATCTTTTTTAGGGTTTGTTCTGCTTGTTCCCTTAAAGTATCACCTTGAATAATTAAAGCAGCAATTTGTTCTTGGAAATAATCACAATCATTGAGAATATCTGTTAATTCTTGAAATTTACCATCGCTCGATATAATTAATTCGTGGTCATCATCTAACCACTCTAAGGCGAAACCAGATTTGCCGCAGAAAGCAGACACACCTAATAAAATATTTAAGAAATTACGACTATTTTTGATAGTATTAAAAACATAATTTAACTTTTGTTGAAGTTCTAGTAGTTCATTTTGATAATTGCTGATTTTTTGAATTTGACGCTCTAAAAAATTAAAATCTTCAAATAATAAGTTATCTTTTAAATTTTCAGCAATAATCTGAAATTTGGTGCGTATGCTTAGATGATTAATATCAGAATTTAGTTGATTCACAAACGGAATATCACTGAGAATATCAGTAGCTATTGCCTGCAAAAAATAACCCCATTCAATCCAGCCATCAATTTTTAATTGTAATTCAGTTAATGAAATTTTAGTTTTTGAGTAGCCAAATTTTTCTGCGATCGCAGGATCTACTAATTCCATACTAGGTATAAAAAAACTAGCTACAGTACCTATTCGAGGAAGTGTAGCGATCGCAGAACTTTTAATATTCTCAAAATTCAATTCCTGAGCAATTAATTTCTTAATATTCCGTAGTTGTTCCTGAGCATTATTGATCAGAATAATTTGCTCCATGATTTGATTAGAATCGCCAATAGTCAGTTTTAGGCTCTGAATCAGTGTTGGCAATTCACTAACAAGTTTTTCTAGGTTAGCCATAAGTACCCCTCATCTCCCCCTGCCCCTTCCTAGAGTGGCAAATCTCAGCAGCTATAAACTGTATAGTTCCCGCAAATGCTGGTAAAGTAACAACTTAAGTTTTAAAATCCCAGAGAAAGCCAAAACTACCCATTCACTAACCTATGAATGAAGTTGATTTAGCATTTACCTCAGCGCTAGAGTTGGCGGAATTAATTCGTCGCCGGGAAGTATCACCGCTAGAGTTAGTGGAAATATATTTAGAACGGATTGGGCGGTTGAATCCCCAATTAGGAAGCTATTTTACAGTGACGGCAGAATTAGCGATCGCAGATGCTAAAGCCAAAACAGAATTATTAACAACTACCTCAGAACTACCGCCATTTTTTGGTGTGCCGATTTCCATTAAAGACCTCACTGCTGTAGCAGGTGTTACCTGTACTTATGGAAATCCAGCATTACTGAATAATATCCCTAATTATGATGATGGAGTTGTGACGAGGATTAAACAAGCTGGGTTTACTATTCTCGGTAAAACAGCCACTTCTGAATTAGGTTCGTTTCCATACAGTGAACCTATGGGTTTTCCCCCAGCTAGAAATCCGTGGAATTTAGAATACACCCCTGGCGGTTCCAGTGGTGGGGCGGCGGCGGCGGTAGCAGGGGGATTGTGTGCGATCGCTCAAGGTTCAGATGGCGGTGGCTCAATTCGGGGGCCTGCGGCTTGTTGTGGTTTAGTGGGAATTAAGCCATCCAGAGGCAGGGTAAGTAAAGCACCCGTAGGCGAACGCCTCGCTGGAATTGCCGTCAACGGCCCGATCGCCCGGACTGTAGCTGATGCTGCTGCCCTTTTGGATACTATATCTGGTTATACAACAGGCGATCCTTACTGGTTACCAGATCCCGAACCATCATTTCTCGCCGCTACTGGGACAAAACTTGGTGCTTTGCAAATTGCCTTTGACACTAATATTTCTCCGTTGGGAGAAGCTGACGTCAACTGTCAGCAAGCTGTCCGCCAAACAGTCGAGTTATTAGAACAACTCGGCCACCAAGTTGAACAGAAATCTCCAGATTTTAGTGGTTTAGTTGAACCATTTCAAATTGTTTGGCAAGCTGGGATAGCTGCGTCAGGACTTCCTGTTGAAGCCTTGCAGCCCGTAAATCGCTGGTTATTTACGCGCACAGGTTCTGTTGCTGAGTACCTCAAAGCAGTTTCTCAAATGCAGGTAGTGGCACGGCAAATTGTGGCATTTTTCGATACTGTGGATGTGCTGGTATTGCCAGTTTATTTACATTCACCTATCCGCGTTGGGGAGTGGGCTTCTCTGAGTCCAGAAGAGACATTCCAAAATATTATTGAGTGGGTTGCCCCTTGTCCGCCTGCGAATGCAACTGGACAACCTGCGATCGCAATTCCTGTAGGTTTTGATAGTAATGGTTTGCCCATGAGTGTGCAGCTAATTGGTAAACCTGCGGCTGAAGCTACACTAATCAGCCTAGCAGCACAATTAGAAGCAGCTAATCCTTGGATACATCATCGTCCAGCCTTTGCAATATAGGGCTAATCATGCAGGCATCCCTAGAACAACTTTCACAAATAATTGTATTTGCAGGTTTAGAAACAACAGACAAAGTAAATTTGCAACCTCATACTCAGGTGCAACGGTATCGCAAAGGTGAGATTATTCTGCATGAGGGCGATGTATTACCAGCAAAACTCTATGCTGTTGTTAGTGGATCAATTCAAGTTACCAAAACAGCAACAACGGGCAAAGAGACGATTCTCCGCGCCCTAAGTGCTGGAGAAATTTTTGCGGCTCCTGCTTTATTGGGAAATGGAATTTCTCCGGCAACTGTGACTGCTGAATCTGATTGTGAAATACTCACTGTAGAGCGAGATGCTTTATTAAAAGCTATTGGGAAAAATCCTGAAATTGCATTACGAATGCTGATGGTTTTTAACAGTCGGATTCAGCAATTACATGAAACAGTCCACGGCTTAGTTTCTGAAAGAGCTATTGTTCGCCTTGCCAGATTAATTCAATATTTTGCTGCTGAATCTGGAACTGAATCAACTTCACAAGGCGAGTTTTTAAAAGTCAAATTATCTTATTATCGCATGGCTCGGAGTAGCGGCATTACTTACGAAGAATGTGTGCGGTTAATTAAAAGTCTCAAACCAGTAATTGCCTATAGTCGGGGTGGAACGATTACAATACTCGATGCGGATAAATTGGATGCGATCGCATCTGGAAATATAGATTAATCTGAGGAATACAATAAATTAGTATCTAAGCTATTTAATTCTTGCTGCAATTCAGGCGAATTGAGAACTTTAGTTAGAGGTTGTGATAGTATTTTTTCCACGTGAGTTTCAGAAAAGTATTTGACTGAGACTGCGCCTTCACTGAATTTTGCCAGCAAAATGAGGAAAGCAGTATCAGAACAAACACATTTACTATTTGCTTTGACCTATTAATTAGAGAATTTGGCTGCATAATTTTTAGATTAATTACTTAGATGGCAAGACTACATCAAGTTTAATTTAAGCGATAGCATACATAAAAAAAACGATTTTTTTTAATGTACCGGGTTAATGAAGTTTTTTAAAAATCTTTTTTCTTGAAATTTTAAATTCTTGATTACCTTGTCTTAAACTAACTAAAGGTGACGCGTAATCGCAATTCTGTATAAAGATGCGCTAAATCATCTCGAACGCTTCTGGTAGAACACTTAGTTGCAATATAATTACTTTGTAGAGCAGGCGAGAAACCTGCTGTTTTTTTAATATTTAATTAATAATTGTCCAAAATGCCTTTTACTTATAAACGCACGGTTCGTTTTCAAGATACTGATGCTGCTGGGGTAGTTTATTTTGCTAATGTTTTGGGTATTTGTCACGAAGCTTATGAAGAATCTCTAGAAGCATCAAGTATTAATCTCAAAGATTTTTTTACTAATCCATCTGTAGCTTTCCCCATTGTTCATGCTAGTGTCGATTTTTTGCGCCCTATGTTTGGCGGGGATAAGTTACTGATTAGTTTAATTTCCCAAAAAATAAGTGGTAATAAGTTTGAAATTACTTACGAAATTACAGTGGCTGAGGTGGTAGTTGCTAAGGCTATTACTAGGCATGTTTGTATTGATGCAAGTAGTAGAAGTAAGCAGGAATTACCTAACGAGATAGTTCAGTGGTTGGAAACGAACCGCAGAGATGCAGAGAAGCCAGTGCGTTGCGGTGAATCCAGCGCTGTAGGCGGGTTTCCCGCCGTAGGCGACTGGTGAACCCGAAGGGGGGTTCCCCCCGTTGAAGCAACTGGCGCGGCGCAGAGAGAAGAAAGTCGAGAGAGGTTATGTAATGGGATTTTGGAGGAATTCTCTGGCTATTTGCTGTAATTGTTGACGGTTAATTTTACCTTGGGAATTGCGAGGTAAGTTTTGCTGGGGAATCCAATATTTAGGAATTTTAAATTTGCTGAGTTTGTCTTTGAGTAGGGTTTGAATTTTTAAGGCAGAGGTATTTGATTTGTTGGGAATGTAAATTGCTGTTAAGGCTTGTCCCCAATGTTTATCTGGGATGCCGATGACACAAATATCGGCAACTAACTGAGTTGCTTGTATAGCTGATTCAATCTCTGCTGGGTAAATATTTTCTCCACCTGTAATAATTTTGTCGCTGTTACGCCCGACAATATTTAAATGACCTTGCTCGTCTAAAAAAGCTAAATCGTCTACTTGGAAATCAGCTTGATTTTCTCTAGTTATAGGATAGTATCCAAGGGCTAAAGATTGAGTCTGAATAGTAATATTTCCGATTTGGTTGAAATTTAAAATCTCGCCTTGCTGATTGCGAATAGTTACTTTTGCATGGGGAAGAATTTGACCACTGCTAATTTTCCCACTGAGAAAATCATCTGGTTTGAGGGTAGCAATTTGAGAGGCTGTTTCTGTCATACCATAAGTAGGCGCTAACCGGATACGATGAAATCTAGATTTTTCTAATAGTTCGTTCCATGCTGGCGCACCTCCTAGAAGTACAGTATTAAATTGGGTTAGCCATTGAGTTAATTCTAAGTTTTGTAAGAGTCTTTGTAACTGTGTTGGAACTAAAGATATTAAAAATTCTGATTGTTTAATATTGAGTATTTGACCTGTTTCTACTGCTTTGAATGGGAGAATAGCCAGTTTACCCCCGGTGGTGAAAGAGCGCATAAATTGCATTAAACCGCTAACGTGATATAGCGGTAATACACAAAAAGAATTGACTTGTTTTAGTTGAAAGTATTCTGTAAATCCTTGTACAGATGCAATGAGAGTTTCCCAAGTATGGATGGCAAATTTAATCTGCCCAAATGAACCACCTGTGGGAATCATAATCAGTGCTGAGTGCTGAGTGCTGAGTGCTGAGAGTAGGGGAGTAGGGGAGTGGGGGAGTGGGGGAGTCGGGGAGTGGGGGAGTTCTCCCCAAATAATATCTGGCTGCACTAAATCAAAGACTTGCTGCCATTCTTGTGTTCCCCAGTCGGGGTTACAAAGAAAAACTGGACAATTAGCTGCACAAGCGGCAATGAAACTTGCTAAAAACCGCACTGGTTCGCGTTCAGCTAAGATGATTTTTGGTGGTATCCCATACGCTGATAATTGTGTTAGTTGTAAATATAATTCTTGAGCTATTTGATTAAATTGACGGCTATTGTAACCAATAAGCCAATCATTTTGAGCCAGGTTATTAAGACAGTTTAAAGGTCGTTCCATAGACTTTGAAACCAGGTATCTTCTTGTTCAAAAAAATGGTCGATGCCAAAACCAACTGCTCTATTATTTTGGGATAATTCCGCCGCTAGCCGGAGTGCTGCAAGTCTACCGATCGCAGTTTCAAATACTGATGAAAATACTGTATCAATTTTATGCTGATGGCAAAACTTTCTCAGACGAGATGGCGATCCAACTATCCCAGGCTTAATCACAAAAATCCCTCGCCAACCTTGTTGATAACAGGCGGCGAGTTGCCTAAGTGTGGCGACAGATTCATCTATTGCGATCGCAGTTTTATAACTCGTACTCAATTCCAACATTTGCTGAAATTGCTCAACGGGTAACGGTTGTTCGATAAATTCAATTTCTACGGGTAGTTCTACATTTGCCTTGAGAGTGTCGCAAGTCCGCAGCCATAAGTTAGCTTCTTCATAGCTGAGTCCACCGTTGGCATCTAATCGCAGTTTGGTAAAGGCTGGTAAGGTGTCTATCAGTGACTCAAAAATTTCTAGTTCATTAGCGATCGCATACACACCAATTTTCCACTTAAATGTGTGATATCCCTGCTCCCACAACGTTTCCCATTGATTTAAAGCCGCTTCCCCGGCTGGCAATAACGCACTGTAAAATTGGGCATGGGGCATTGGGCATGGGGCATTGGGGATTGAAAAGAATTCACTCCCTAGTACAGACGCAATTAATTGCGTCTCTCCCCACTCTTGAGCTGACTCAAAGCCAAATTGACAAGCAGGTAACTCATCTGGGATGGAGAAAATTATCTCGTCTGTGATTTCTCTTGGAAGTTGGCGACAAAAATCTAAGGCTTGTTCTAGGGTTTCGGAACCGAACCAGCTAATGGGGGCAATTTCTCCCCAGCCGATTTTACCTAATTCATCGGTAAGCCGGAGGATAATACCTTCACGAATATCCCAAGTACCATGATTAGTAGTCAGTGTTCGCACAAATCTTCGCTGATAAGGACGAAATTCAAATCTGTAGCCATTAGTCATTTTCCCTCGCTCCAATGCCTAATGCCCAACTAAAGCATAAATCCCAGTCCAAGCAGCAAGCAAGCCCAGAAATGCACGGCTACGGCAATAAATTTACAGTTATTAACTTTGTCTGGCTGGTTGTGATTTTCTTGGACATGGCGGCATAATTTGACAGCAAACGGTAAACTTACCCAACTCAATAACGTCCAAGCTGGAGAAATTCCCAATATCACAAATAGCAAGGTGAGGGGATAAATGCTAGCAGTAAACCAAACTAGGAGTTGGGCCCCTTTTTGGGTTCCTAGACGGACGATAGGCGATCGCTTGCCTGCGGCTATGTCATCCTTAACTTGGTGAAAGTGTGAGCAAAATAAAATTAAGGTTGTGGCAATCCCGACAATGACTGAGACTGCTAAACTTGTCATTGACCAAGTTTGGGTTTGGCTGTAGTATGCTGCCTCCACTGCTAAGGGGCCAAAGGCAAAAAAGCAAAGAATTTCGCCTAAACCCTGATATCCTAAGCGAAAAGGAGGCCCTTGGTACATATAGCCTAAACCACAGCATAGTAAAATGATGCCGATAACAGTTAGGTCTTGTTGCCAAAAGGCGATCGCTAGTATGCCCAGCAACCCCAAACCTAAACACAAATTTCCTATCCAAAATATTAATGGCTTATTGTCTGTTAAGTTAACCAGAGAATGGTGCTTATTTTGATCAATTCCTGTTTCGGAATCAAAGACATCATTACTGATATTTTCCCAGGCAAGAATTAAGATTGCCGCAGCTATAAAAGTAGAAAATACTGTACCATTAAAAATTTTAGTTTCGGCATAAGCTACTGCTGTTCCTACCCAAATGGGCATAATGGCAACGCTGTACATTGGCGGTTTAATCGCTGCCATCCATAACTTAGTGTTGGGATATAAAATCTGCTTAGTTGTCATCAGTGGTAATTAATTAAATTGCCTGAAAATTACTTACACTTGAGATTTTATAATTTAAAGAGACGCACCGCTACGCGGAAGTCAAAAGTCAAAAAACTTATGATTTGGGTTTTTGAACTGTTGGAATGGTAGCTTTTTTCGGTCGTGCTGTACTAGATATTCATCAGCTAAAAACAACTGTCACTTTGACCGTGGCTCGTTAAGCTTGTGTTGTTAACACTCCACTCTCACGTTCCAGGCTTGGGCTGCAACTGGCTTGTCAGGGACTGGGAACACCATAAATAACGCAAATCCTACGCTGGTGAAATGATAACTTAATATGTTACCTGTAGAAATACGACCACGATTAATTACACTTTAGGAAGTTAACTTAAAAAAAATTTACTATAGATCCATGACAGTTTCACCATGTCGTAACAACCTCTTTGTACACAAAGATTTATATCAATTTTTGGTAGCAGTGCAAGAAAAGTGCGTCAAAAGTAATTGCAGGCAAATTGTCAGTATTTCTCAGGAGATCGATTTAGTTGACCCTTTACTTGTATTAGATAAACTTACACAAGCAAATGAAATAAATTTTTACTTTGAGGACAAAGGTAAAGGAGAAGCGATCGCAGCAATTGATTCTGTAGCAAAATTACAGATTGATGGTGCAGATCGTTTTACTCAAGCTGAATATTTTATCAAATCTTGCCTAAAAAATATAATTAATTTTGGTAACGCTAACCAAGGTTTTTCTGGGCCTCACTTTTTTTGTTATTTCAGCTTTTTTGATAAAAATGCCCAAGTAGATTATCCATTTCCATCTGCCACCATCTTTCTTCCAGGTTGGCAAGTCGCTGTTAAAGATCAGCGTTGTATATTAGTAACAAATATGATTATCAATGAAAGTGTAAATATTCAAAGGTTATTGGAGAATCTACAAAATAAAATTAAATTTATCCAATCTTTAGAATATTACTCTGCTAATAGTGATTTTTTTCCAGCAAAGTTCTATAAAAAATCTGTCACCAATGCTACTGGGTTTAAACGTTCAGTAGTCTCTGTTTTGGAAAAAATTAGGTCTAGTCATTTAAGCAAGATTGTCCTCGCAGATATATTAGATGTAAAATCAAGCAACCACTTTAACTTAGTTAAATCTTTAAATAATCTTAGGCAAATACATCCTAATTGTTATATTTTTTCTACAAGTAATGGCAAAGGACAAAACTTTATTGGTGCAAGTCCAGAAAGATTAATTAGTATTAATAATCAACAATTAATCACTGATGCCTTAGCTGGTTCTGCACCACGAGGTAAAACCCCTGCCGAAGATGCAGCAAATGCTAATCGCTTGCTGAATAGTGCAAAAGAAAAGCACGAACATTCACTGGTGCTTGATTTCATTACACAACGCCTATGCCAGCTAGGTTTATTACCCCAAATATTAGCACCACGGCTGCGACAATTATCGAATATTCAGCATTTATGGACACCAATCAGTGCTACAGTTCCCACTAATATACATCCATTAAAGATTGTCGCGCAATTGCATCCGACACCAGCCGTTGCTGGTGCAGCACGAGATATAGCCTGTGCGGAAATTCGTCGTTATGAAAACTTTGAAAGAGGTTTGTATGCTGCGCCTTTAGGTTGGATAGATTCTCAGGGTAACTGCGAGTTTATTGTGGGAATTCGTTCAGCATTAATTGATGGCGATCGCGCGAGATTGTATGCTGGTGCTGGTATTGTTGCGGGATCTGATCCTGACAAGGAATTTGCAGAGGTGCAACTTAAGCTTCAGGCATTACTTAAAGCATTAGTTTAATGTTGCAGTTATGCTGAAAATGGGGCTAATCAACAGAATTTTTGGGCTAGCGATGCCGTTCGCAAAGCGTCTCCAAGAGTTGGCGGGCTACGCCTACGCGTCATATTTAAAAGCATCATTCCTTCTTGCATCAAAATTCAGTATAAAGCTTTATTTAATACTCAGTATTTCAGCAAATTTTCAGCAAAGTTCCTAATTGACAAAAATGATTTTGTCTTAACCTCTCACGAATGGGATTGGGCCAGGATTAGCAATGCTGGTGACATCGTTTGAGGTACCAGTAAATTTTCGCAATTTCCCGTTATTTGTTTCGTCTAGGTGGATAAGCAGGAATAGCAACAACGCCGACACACAAATTATTGCTTGATTACTGCTTGATCTTTGAGAGCTTTATGTGTCATAGTTTAAATGATTGTAGTTCATGGTAAAAAGCCGTTGCACGAAGTGCAACAGCTAAATTTTGAATTTCTCTTGCCCGAGATTTTGCAAAAAAATGCACAACAACTTAGCCTGCAAGGTTAATTTGTTAGCAGCCTGATCTACAACTAAAACCACGCTGATCCCTCTAGCCTTTTGGAAGGTTAGGGGGATCAGCTTGGTTTACTGATTTAGATTATAACTTAGGTTTTGCCTTTGTAACATTTTGGATCTTTAAAGGTAAACCCAGAGAAAAATCGATGTATTTCTAACGTTACTAGAGCATATAATTTTGACGATGTTTTACACTAAATCCTGATGAGTAAAAGCTTTAGCATTCGCCCCGGTGTAAGTAGCTACAATATGGCCATCACCAGTCATTTGATATTTGTATGTCACCAATCCTTCTAAACCAACAGGGCCACGCGGTGGCATTTGTTGCGTACTAATCCCTACTTCTGCACCGAAACCATAGCGAAAACCATCAGCAAATCGGGTAGAACAATTGTGGAATATATTGGCTGAATTTACCAGTCCAAAGAAAGTTTCTACAGATGTGGAATCTTCAGTAATAATCGCGTCAGTATGACGAGAGCCATATTCGTTAATATGTGCGATCGCACCTTCTAAAGAATCTACAATCTTAATTGACAAAATAAAATCGCTGTATTCTGTTTCCCAATCTGTTTCTGTTGCAGGTACAATGTTAGGCAAAAGTTGTAATGTGCGTTTATCACCTCTTAATTCTACATGGCGTTCTTGCAAAGCATCGGCAATTTTTGGTAAAAACTCTCTAGCAATTGATTGGTGAACTAGCAAAGTTTCAATTGCATTACAAACAGCCGGATATTGCGCTTTGGCATCTACTGTAATCGTAACTGCTTTAGAAATATCTGCCGCTTTATCTATATAAAGATGACAGATTCCATCGGCGTGACCTAATACAGGAATCCGTGTATTTTCTTGCACAAACCGCACAAAAGAATTAGAACCTCTAGGAATAATTAAATCTACATATTTATCTAATTTCAAAAGTTCTAGAGTTTCTGCTCTAGTTGTGAGTAAATGTACTGCATCAGGGTTAACAGCAGTTTGAGATAATCCTTGTTTAATTGCTTTAACTATCGCTTCACAAGAACGTACCGCTTCTTTGCCACATTTGAGAATCACACCATTACCCGATTTAATCGCTAAGGATGCAATTTGAATCGCCGCCTCTGGACGTGCTTCAAAAATAATTCCTAAAACACCTAAAGGACAAGTAATTCGCTTGAGAATTAAACCAGTATCAAGTTCGCGGTGAATCTGCACTTTACCGATAGGATCAGCTAGATTACCAACATCTCGTACCCCTGCGATCGCATCTCTTAATTTATGTTCATCCAACTGCAAGCGTTTATAAAGTGGTTTGGGTATTCCTTCAGCAGTAGCAGCTTCACAATCAGCAATATTTGCTCGTAAAATTTCATCTCTAGATGATTCTAAAGCTTGAGCGATCGCAACAAGGGCTTGATTTTTTGCCTCAGTGGAGAGAATCGCTAGCTTACTTGCAGCTTGGCGGGTTTGTGCTGCGATCGCAATTAGGGGAGAAACAATGTTAACAATAGTCATAGTACAAATCTTTACCTTTTCCTCATCTTATCAATGTCAGTTCATCATTGCTTATCGTCTTCCCCCAATCGGGTGAACCATTTGGGTAATCAATGATTACTCTGATCGGGTGAAGCAAAACTTGGTTCAAAACATTTATTCTATGGTTATCGAACGCAGACAAATTATTATAGCTGCTAAACTTACAGCAGAAAAAAACATTATAAGTATTATCACAGAGCTTATTTGAAAGTCTTAAAAATGATTTATGCGTACCGGAGACTAGAGAGACATCGTAATGTGTGTTTCTCTAGTCTTTTCCTTAAGTAAATAATTTATACTGGCAATATTTGAATTTTTACGAAATTGTGATGACGAACCCTGGATCTATTGAGTATTGATGGATCAAATACCACTCCTATGTTAAGGAGATCCTATGTCATTGCAATCTGGATTAGATGCTTTAAAACAAAAACGTTATCAAGAAGCGGTTGAATTACTAGAACAATTCTGCCGTGATTGCGTTGAACGTGATTCTTCAGATTATCTTTCAGCACAGATGTGGCTGATGAAAGCCTATCAAGCCACAGGCGAAATCGAAAAAGCCAAGATACTGTGTCAAAAGTTAATGATGAGTGAAGACGCACAGACTCGCAATTGGGCAGAACAAGCTAGTCAATCCTTTCGCCAAACACCGCCATCCAACGCCAGCCGAAAAGCTGGTCGCGCCGTTGCTACTGGGATGAAGTTAACAATGGGGGGTGTGGGTGGTAGTTTGGCGTTAGCTTCTGGTGTCACCATGACCTTGCTATTTGGCATGGTCTTCGCTTTAGGTTTGAGTTTAGTATTTATTTTGGGTAGCGACAATCCCCAGCAAGGGCTAGCGATCGCTATTGGTATTACCCTAGTTTTTAATATCGCCGCCTTTTTCCTGTCTCCTTTTCTCATGGACTTAACCCAGAGATGGCTTTACCAAACTCGCTGGGTAGAGTTAGCAGAAGTTGAAGCCCTCAGTCCAGAGACAGCTAAAGTTATTCGCCAAGTCTGTGAACAGAAAAAGCTGAAAGCGCCTCGTTTGGGAATCATTAACGACCAAAACCCCACGGCTTTTACTTATGGCTCATTACCTAACAGCGCCCGTTTAGTAGTCAGTCAGGGACTTTTCACTTACCTGGATGACGATGAAATTGCTACCGTGTACGCCCATGAATTGGGGCACATCGTCCACTGGGACTTCGCAGTGATGACAGTAGCTTCTACCTTAGTGCAAATTTGCTACCTAATTTACAGCACAGCTAGAAGATTTGGGCGTGGTGGCGATAGTAAAATTAAAGATGCTATGCAAACTGCGGGTTTAGTTGCCTACGTGTTTTATGTCATTGGTACTTATTTACTGCTGTACCTCTCTCGCACACGAGAATACTTTGCTGACCACTTTGCAGCCGAAAGTACAGGTAATCCCAATGGATTATCCCGCGCTTTGGTGAAGATTGCCTATGGAATATTAGAAGAAGGTTCACGGACACAAGAACCCAGCCGTTTAATTGAAGGAACTCGCGCCTTGGGTATCTATGACCATAAAGCCGCCGCTTCCACAGGAACCGCTTACCGCATTGCATCCGATACTCAAAAAGTTGGTCGCGTCTTTTTGTGGGATATGTTTAACCCTTGGGGCTGGTGGATGGAATTAAATTCTACTCATCCATTGACAGGTAAACGAGTTCGTGCATTAAGCACATACGCTGAACAGTTGGGTTTAGCGACTGAGTTTGATATGGGGCGAGTTATTGGAGAAGGCAAAACTCTAAGTAAGAGTAAGCTTTACGGAAACTTCTTCTTAGATGTTGTGCTGTATGGTGCTGAAACTATAGGTTTCTTCATTGGCTTGGTAATGGGTGTGATTCTGTGGTCAAGTTCTCCAAACACAGGTTTAGCATTTGGTGCGCCACTAATTGGTTTAGGGATAGGGATTTTAGTTAAAGCCTTGGTGATGTTCCCCGACTACAAACAAGCAGCAGAAACCGATATTCTCACCCTAATGTCAGACCCCTACGCCAGTCCGTTGCGTGGACAACCGGCAAAACTTAAAGGTCAACTAATTGGTCGTGGCGACGCTGGTTATAAATTTGGTTCCGATTTAAAAATTCAGGATCGTAGCGGAATGCTTTATCTGCATTACGCCTCACGTTTTGGCCCTATCGGCAATTTTCTGTTTGGGATGAAGCGAGTCGAAAGCTTGATTGGTGAACAAGTTGGGGCTGTAGGTTGGTTCCGTCGGGGTGTTGCACCTTGGATGGATTTGATTCAACTTCAAAGTGAAAATGGCACTATTGTTAACAGTTACCATCGCTTCTGGTCATTCATCCTTGGCGGTGGATCGATTATCCTGGGAGTGGTCTTGATTATGTTCTTGAGCAGCTAGCTGAGTTTCTAGCCTGCTGTTAAAGCATTTCTCAGTCCATCCAAGCTTTAATTTGTGGGGAGGTAGTTAGTAACTGCCTCCTTTTTTTATACCAATTCACGAAAACCAGATAGACATATAGTGGAGAATGGAGAAAGCTATCTGCTACCCGTCGCGGCGAGTTGCTTTATAAGCTAGCTGACTTAATTGAGCAAAACATCGATGAGTTGGCGCGGCTAGAAACTCTCGACAACGGTAAGCCATTACAAGATTCATTCGGTGACAAAGTAGAGACGTAGCACTGCTACGTCTCTACAAAGGTTCATTCCCCTAAATCTGAAATAAATTGTTGTTAGGGAGATGATGAACGTGATATTTGATATGGGGTGGGCATGATAAGTAGACTTGCATACAACCCCTAGAAAATTCTAATGATGAATGCGATCGCTAGTAGATTTCGCCAACTTATGACTGCGAGAAAAAGCCCGCTAGGCAGATATGACCAAAGAAACAAAACCAGGCGTTCCTTAGCACTGTATACCTGCATAGGATTAGTAAGTGGAATTCTGGCATTATTGTTAATGACATCCCCAGGACTGGCGCAAAAACCACAACTGCAACAACCGTTATTAGTAGCTACACGAGTTATACCGCCCTTTGTGATACAAGACAAAGGTGATTTATCGGGATTCAGTATCGACCTCTGGCGTAGCATCGCCAAGCAAATAGGTATAGAGTCTAAATTTATTGAATATCCCTCTGTGCCAGAACTGCTTTCTGCTATTAAAGACAACAAAGCTAATTTGGGGATTGCAGCTATCTCCATTACAGCCGAACGCCAGCAGAAATTTGATTTCTCATTACCTATTTTGGCTGGCGGGCTGCAAATTATGGTACGAAACTCAGAAACCAACAACAGTGCCTTCCCAAATATTTTGCAATTATTTTTCTCTACTAGCCTCTTGCAGGTAATAGGCATTGCTTTAGTGTTAATTGTCGTAGCAGCCCACATTATTTGGTTATCTGAGCGCCATCATAAAGATGGGATGATTCCCAAATCATACTTTCCTGGCATTTTTAAAGCTTGTTGGTGGGCAGCTGCCACATTAGCAACCCAAGCAGATGAAATGCCCAAGGGAGTACTAGGACGCCTAGTAGGTATTGTCTGGATGTTTATTGGAGTACTTTTCGTTGCCTACTTTACAGCCAGCGCTACTACCTCATTGACAGTACAACAGCTTCAGGGCGATATCAAGAGTATAGACGATTTACCCGGCAAGGTAGTAGCCACAACAGCCGGTAGCACAGCCGCCGCATATCTGCGAGAACATAAGATTTCAGTTTTAGAAGTTAGCAAAATTGAGCAAGCTTACAATGCTTTGCAAACCAAAAAAGCTGATGCTGTGGTGTTTGATGCACCTGTACTTCTGTTCTATGCTGCCAACGAAGGCAAAGGGAAAGTACAGATTGTTGGTAGTATCTTGCGTGAAGAAAGCTACGGCATCATTCTGCCTAATAACAGTCCTTACCGCAAACCAATTAATCAGGCTCTGCTAAATATCAAAGAAAATGGTATTTATCAATCGCTATATGATAAGTGGTTCGATGCGGAAAAAGGTTGAAGTAAGGGAGTGGGGAGAAATCAATTCAAAAGACCGATGTATTGGCATAACAGACCGATGTATTGGCATAACAGACCGATGTATTGGCATAACAGACCGATGTATTGGCATAACAGACCGATGTATTGGCATAACAGACCGATGCAATTACAAAACTGTAAGGGACTTCCAGAAAATAAATTATCCAATTTACTTAGATCATATTTTTCTTTCTCCCCCAGCAAGAACTGCTCCCTGCCCCCCTGCCTACACCACGATAGGATATTTTTTTAGTTGGAAGTCCCTTATCTCAATCACGCCGTCGCTCTCAAAGAGCAATTACTGATCATTTACGATGCGATCGCTTCAAAAATGGCGATATTTGTTTTAACCTTCGTAAAATGGCAAAACGGCAGCTTTAGTGGAAAAAGTGATGGTGCCTTTGTCTCTCACTTGCAAGTTCATTACGAGGCGTAAAACAGAGCAGCCAGATGAGAGTTTTGACAATGCATCGGCTTACAATACTTCTCGGATAAAGCATTTTTAACTCAGAATCAGGTTTGGGGAAAAGGGTAAAGGGTAAGGGTTAAAGGTTTTTTCTTTCCCTTTTTCCCCTTAACCGAGAAGTATTGCCCCATGCCCTACTCCCCACTCCCCTCTTTAGTAATTTGAGCTTTTGCCTGTTGCCATAACTTTTCTAATTCATCCAAACTGTAATCAGAAAGGGGGCGATCAACAACTGCCTCCATTTTTTCTAATCGCTGGACAAATCGTTGATTTGTACCTTGCAAAGCGGCGCTGGGGTCAAGATTATGCCAACGGGCTAGCTGAATCACTGCAAACAATAAATCGCCTAATTCTGCTTGTTGTCGTTCTGGTGTTTCTTCAGCTAAAGCTTGTTGAAACTCTCCCAACTCTTCATGAAACTTATCCCAGACACCCTGAATATTTTCCCATTCAAATCCGATCGCCGCAGCCTTTTGGGAAATCTTCATCGCTGCCGTCAGTGGGGGAAGGGTGCGCCCATAACGAGCAAGTTTCGCACTAAGTTTTTGTGCCTCTGAAGATGTTTCGCCTTTCTCCGCAGCCTTAATCTGTTCCCAATTTTGCCGCACCTCATCCACACTTGCCACCGACACATCACCAAACACATGGGGATGACGGCGAATCAACTTTTGGGAAATCCCCTGAGTTATTTCTTTGAGAGAAAATTGCCCAGATTCGCTAGCAATTTGGGCTTGCAATACCACCTGTAATAATAAATCGCCTAACTCTTCTGCGATCGCACCCTTATCCCCACTTTTAATTGCATCCACCACCTCATAAGCTTCCTCAATCACATAAGGCGTGAGGGTTTCAGGAGTTTGAGCCAAATCCCAAGGACAACCACCATCAGGCGATCGCAATTTTGCCACCACCTCAATTAATTCCTGCAACGCCGCCAAAGTATCAACATTGTCATTTGTCATTTGTCATTTGTCCTTTGTCGTTCTTCCGTTGCTCTTTCTGCTAACTGTAGCTCGACGACTACCGCGACTTGTAACTTTCCGCTTTTTAATTTTGCCACTAGGAAGCAACCCTCGAATGCCCTGTTTTTGAAAGCGCTTGTATGCCGAACCGCCCCAATCGCTCAGAGAATGACTCATTGCACCGAGTTCTAAACCCAAGAAAAGGGCGATATATTCAGTATCGTATTGTAGGAGCGATCGCCCCACAGTTCCCCCTAAATCTTGCCAAGTAAAACTAAGATTCCATAACCTTTCGGCAACTGCTAAAACGAAAATTGCCAAAATAGCAAGCAAACACCCCAGATAAAGTATTCGTAGAATTGTGCCAATAATCGGCCCGTGGGATAAAAACGAACGATGGCGTAAACTTTTTTGATAAGGTAGCCAAATCCAGCGCAAGAAACCCCAGCGTTGAAATTGCACAGAGTAGATATCCAAATCGGGGCCAAACATCAGCCCACCAAAGAGAAACCCGCCTGCAACTAACAAAGTCGCATTACTACTGCGAGTTTGCCAGAAAGTAACGCCCGCCACGAACGGCAGAGCATACATAGTAATGCGATCGTGCGTCCGACCAGAGGGCATCCTAAATCCTGTTAGCGATAGCGGGGCGTTGAGCCAGTGTTGAGTAACTGAATACTGAGTCAGTATAAGAGAAAAAAAGATTTTCTTGAAACTACTAGCGCAATGCGAAATGTTTTGCTATATTAGTTAAGGATTAGTCAAACGGGCGGTTAGCTCAGTTGGTAGAGCGCCTGCCTTACAAGCAGGATGTCATCAGTTCGAGTCTGGTACTGCCCATACTTAAAAAGCCGCCACTTGGCGGCTTTTTAATTGGAACCATAACTTTGCCGTCACGATTTACGGTAATATTAATATCCTAAATCACCTGAAATTACCCGCAATCACAGAGTAATTTTAGCTCAGGTTTAGCACATGAAACTGACGATTGAGATCATAAACCAACGGCTCAAAGCGGCCAAGGTTGGCGTGAAGGTGGAAGCTAGGGGCGATCGCTTGTCTTTGCGGGCCACTCTCCCGCCCAAACCAGGGAGTAGCAAGACCAAACCATATCAGCAGTATCTTGCCTTGGGCATTTACGCCAATCCCGCAGGACTCCAACGGGCGGAGGCAGAAGCCAAAATTGTCGGCGGGCTATTAGCGCGGGGTGAGTTTGATTGGAATAGATATCTTATAAATGAGCAGGAATTGGGCATTGGGGATTGGGCAGAGTGGGTAGAAAAGCTACGCAATCACTACTTTGCTCAAAAAGGCGACACGCCCAATGCACAATTCACCTGGAAAAATGACTATGAAGCGGCCTTCAAAAATTTGAAGGGAGAAGTTGCCAGCACCTCACTTATAGCAGCCGCTACTTCTACTACTGCTAACAGTCGCTCTAGGAAACGGACTTGTGAAAAATTACAGCTTTTAGCCGAACTTGCTGGAATAAAAGTAGACCTCAAGCCTTACATTGGCAACTATGGCAATTCCCAAACTAAGCCGCGCCAGATACCCACTGACGATGAGATAATTCAGGTGCGATCGCTCTTTCTCAATTCCCCTTCCTGGCTTTGGGCATATAGCGTAATGGCAACTTATGGACTGCGCGATCATGAGATATTTTTTTGTAAAATATCGTCCATACCACCCCACGTCTGCCATGTGATTGAAGGAAAGACAGGGGAGCGAATCTGTTACCCATTGCATCCAGACTGGGCGGCAGAGTGGCAACTTTGGGAAATTAAAAAGCCAAACTGCACAGGGAAAATGTATCGAGATTACGGGCAACGAGTAAGTCGAACATTCGATCGCAAAGATGTCCCGTTTTTGCCCTACGACCTCCGCCACGCTTATTGTATTAGGGGAAGCGTGAGGTACAAAGTACCAGTAGCAACAATGGCATCATGGGCGGGGCACAGCCCTGTAGTTCATTACCAAACATATAATCGTTGGATTTCAGAAGTGGAACACGCAAAAGTGTTTGAGGATTTGCAGAGTCGCCCGGTTTGATGGTGAAATACCGTAGTTCTTGAAAAATTTTTCAAGAACTACCGCTTAGAGCTTTTAAACCATTTTTGCTCACCACGTCGTACAAAGTTTGACCGGAATCTGTTACTGCATAAGGCAGAAATACTTCTTCTCCTCAACGGTTGCATCTAATGTTTTGAACAATATTCCGTCCCGCATTCCTCGTCCATGTAATCATGGGCGGGGTTAGGGACGGGCAGGGTCTACAAATAAGATTTTCATTAAAAAGTCGCCTTCGCTAAATCTCGCATTTCTTGAATAACTGCATCGTACTTGTTGGCAGCGATCGCCGTTGTCGAATCATATCCAAATTTGAAAAGAGCTCGTCTTACATCCTCATCAATAAGATGAAGCTCATTGCGTGCGATCGCCCACAGTCTTTTGGCTTGAGCTTCTGTGATTGTTTGGGCGGGAATTACCTTAAGGCTATCCTCGTGTGGCGCTCTTGTAGTTTTAGTAGATGCAACATGAGCAGTCTTCATTTGGATTTTATACTGCTCAGATAAAAGTCGAACTTGTCCACACGCCGCATCATCCAACTCACTCATCCGCTCCCAGAGATAACGAATAGTGAAAACTTGATCATCTAGATATCGCCCTACTCCCCACGCCTCAGCCGTATTTTTCAGAGATTCAGCCGCTAATCTATCGGCTGCACTACCCCGGCTCATTTCCTTACCACTATTACTAGTGACGCTAATCGGGACAGACGCGATCGCTTCTTTTCTCACCCCCAATATTGTGATACCACATCGGCAGATAGCATCATTGCCTAAATATTGAATTTCCGAATAATCAGATATCCACTCTGGGGCAACTTCATCCAATCGCTCACGGATAGTTTGCCACTTCAAAAATACCCACTTTTTGCCGCCCCCAGGTAACTCTCTAAATTCATGCACTTTTGCGGGGAAAGGCTTTTTAAGTTCGGCTTGAATCCGACGTAATTCTTCTCTGATAGATTCTGTAATCATGTTTTTTCAAGCTTTTACAGTGTTTAATTTGGGCTGAAGCTACTTAGCTTCAGCCCTAAGTTGCTTACCCTCTAATATCAATCACAATCACGGTGTCTGCCTCCACGGTTGCATTGATTTTCAATGAATGGCAGTGAAGCTCTTTGAACCTTACAGAAGGGCATTCTCTACGTCCTTTGCCGCGACTTCCAGGAGCATCACAGCTATCAGTTTCTAAAATGCTTGGCGTAATAGGTAGCAAAGAGATAGATGGGCAGAATCTACGTCCCTTACCACGACCACCTGTTGTAGGTTCGCCGTCACAGCCATCAGTTTGATAAACTCTTGTTCCTGTACCATTTTGGGAATCAGGATGACCATTATCGGGTGGGATAAATACACTGGCGGCGCATACAGGCAACAGGGAAGAAACTGAAAAAGCAACGGTAGTAATTGCGGGAAATAGTGTATATTTCATTATGTTCATCTCGTAAGGGTGGATAGGGCGATCGCTGTTTCTTTGCGGGAGGAGCGATCGCTTTAAAAGGTGGTCAACTGCATTCAGCAGTCGGCTAAGGCTAGGCTACTCGACAAATAATCTGAAACTCACCGACAACATCATCGTTATCCATTAGATAAAATTGTCGATCCAGCAAAGTCTTGATGGTTGCCTGACGCACTTCAACGCCTGCATTGTAGGCAACGAAACTATTTTTTTCGTAAGAATACAAAATTAGATTTTTCCGGTCTTCTTCAAACGCCACTTGCTCTACCAGACTGGGTTTCAAGAAATTCTCTACAGCTATCTGGTGCTTACACTTTGTCCCTCGATGACGACAATCAGCGCACTCACAACGCTGATTAACTTCGCTCGTGTTGGGGCAAACGATGTAGTGATTTCCATTAAGAGAGTTAACAACTACAAATTCATCGCCACAATGTTCGATTACCTCAATGGTTTTGGCGCGTTCGGTGCGTTCCAATAATCTCTCTTCTTGAACTCTGGCAGCAGCCACCAACGACCCAACAACAGCTAAGTCATAATCAGCAAAGACGGTATCAGTAAGATTGGATTTGTATTCACTCCCTTCAAGAGTGATGCGAACCAATACACCATTTACCATCGCCTCCCATTTGCCGTTTGCTACCTTCTCAAATGCGACAGCTTCATCCTCTTGGGCAAAAGCTTGGAGTGATTGGCGCAAGTCAACAACCGCTTCCTGTGGCGTGGCGAATGTATCAAGGCTCATAGAGTGAGTCCAGAAGCAATCCCAGCCCATTCTGGCTTCACCCATCACCGTATTATGAGCATCAAGCACGTCCCACACGACCGCGTACTCGCTATTTACTTGGGCGCAACGGAGCAAGAAACCACCAATAAAATGAGTGTCGTTTACTTGGGGCAGGTTGGCGGGTTGTTCAACTTCTAGTTCCGCTTGGGCAACTACTTGGGGTTGTGCTGCAAGAATATCTGTGATGCAATCTTCCTTTGAGCGGCGGTGAGGGATAGATAGGCGATCGCATATCTCGTAGAGTTCACCTCTTGAAAAATTTTTCAGGAGGTCGCGTGTGTAAATTGGATGAGTCATAATTAAATTAACTTGGCCTTGATAGGGTTAGGTTTCCAACAAAGGCGATCGCTCAACTTTCCACGGATGGCGGTCGTCTTTTGTTTTGTCTATATCCAGAATATCAACTCAGAGTACAATTGCCAACTCAGAGTACAAAATTTTTTTGAAATTCGGTACTGACGATACCAGGGCAAAGGTCAAAAGGTTCTATGTTTAAGACCTTGCACAGCGTAAGCAAGATAGAGGTTGACACGGAAGACGCATCACCAGTTTCGAGCTTTCTAATATATTCTTGGGAACAATCAACGCCTAAAAGCTCCATTTCTGAGGCTATTTTGCGTCTAGCGGTTTTGCCACGCGCATTTTTGAGTCGTTCACCACATTCTTTATTCCAGGCAATGAGAACCACCCAGTTAAGGTGAACCATAATTAGTTTGACTAATTTTTCTGCCTTAATATTTGCACTATCACTTGACATTTGGCAAGATTAATTGTGTACTGTAAGTAAGATAAATTTACTTCAGGAGACAACATATCTAACAATGTTGCCGACATTTTCATGTCTGGGTAATTAGTGTTCGACATAGGCAAGAGAAATAAGCACCAACTGGGTATAGCTCAAAGCAACTTGCTAGGTAAAGCCCCAGTGCAGGAGATACTCTTTGTTATTGAATATTACGACTGCGGCGGTGAGGGATAGATAGGCGATCGCACTCTGCTCTAAGCTTGCTTATGGAAAATTTTTCAAGTTGTTCTTTGGAATGAATTGGTTGTACCATGTTTTTTACCTGATGTTGTTATTAAGGTTCCAAAGGGCGATTCGCGCAAGTTTACGAGGCTGGGGTGATCGCCTTTTTGGTTGGCTTCCGGTTTCCCTTCCGCTTCATATATCTAATGTATCCCAACTGTTTCCCAAATGTCAAGCAATTGGGAAACAGAATACCAAAGACTGGGAAACGGGTGCTATGCTTGATTTACAAGGTTAAAAGGATTGACATGGTAAGGGCAAAAAGCACACAAAGCAGCGAAAAAGATATTCGTCTGGCAGTACGAGCATCAAGCGGGTTTCAAATGCAATTTAAAGCCAAAGCTGAATCCGCAGGGCTAAACATCAGCGAAGCATTGCTAAAGCTGGCAGAAAAATTCGTGAAAGGCGAAATTTCTCTGGACGATGAGGAGAACAGTGATCGCATCAATAAATTAGAGCGAGAGATTGCTGAAATAAAGCAGCAATTGGAGAGTGTTAAGGAATTTCGCCAGGGGGAATTAACAGCCTCAATACAGAAATAAAAGTATTGAGGCAAAAATTACAAAAAATACTTTTGATCGCAAAGGAAGACCCGCCTCCACCGACTAGGTAAGGCGGGTTTGTTGTTTTACAAATTAATTGTATCCCTTTTGGGAAACAAGTGGTATTATCAAAAAAGCGATCGCAGTTAACGCGATCGCTCATAATCAACCTCTAATTCATTCCAAAAGCGTTTTTTTCAACCATGCTATTTCTTCATCTATATCTTCTAGGTCGATCTGAGAGAATTCTTGCTCTATTGGAGGTTGGAGTTCAAAAGCTTTAGCCTCGCTTGCCTCAAACGCTTTTTCCCAAATCTCCCAATTATCTTTAGGTTTTTCGATTTTTGAGATTAGCGATTTTACGTCGGGTGAAGTCGGAGATTTTATCGGACTACACAAAACTCGAACAGTCTGGTTTTGAAAATCATAGATGACATCAAACACCTTAAACTTACGCCAAGAGTTAGGTCTGCGCGTCTCATCTATTGGTAAAACGAGAGTTTCGCCAATTCGAGGCAACCACTTGCAGGTTGAAAATTCAGCCACCATTTTTGTAGAGCCATCGGCACTCCAGACAATGCGTAATTTGAATTCTTGAGGATTAGGTGTCAAAAAAGGTGCATTATTTTTCATCATCTTCCCCCACCAAAAACCAAGGAAAGAAGTCCGATGGCGAAATAACACAAAATAACCGAGCCAATAACGCCAAAAGCAATTTTCAGAGACAATTCTTGATTGAACTTAGCAAAGTCTTTCCTAAACTCGTTCACCTCTCGGCGCAAGGCTGCAAGCTCATCAAAAGCTGGGTTTGGTTTCTTTTCTGGATCAGTCATGGTTTTGGAATAGGAGACTATACCTAGCAATCCCAAAACCAACTCACGTCTAACCACTTGTTGGAAAAATTTTCATCAAGCTAACTTTTCAAAAACGGATGCTTTTTCATCCGTATTGGGAAAGTTACCTTTCCACAACTGCGATCGCCCAACTTGCCCAAAAGTGATCGCCCCCTGGCTCAGACATTGGACAAAGACATTACCTTTGTCCGATGTTTGCTGCCCAATAAAAAAGCGATCGCGTACCGGCCAATTTTGGGGCGATCGCACCAATCGGGAATCGCACTTGTCGTCAGCTTTTGTGATTCGCACCCACCCAAGCCAGAGGACTAAAAACGATGTGCTGCTGCCTCATTATCATTAGCCATTTGTGGCATAAATGCCCTGTGAGATGACTTCAGGCGCTGTTCCCCCTGCCTTGGATTAAAACAAATCATCGGAACTTGATTTTAGCTCCGATGATTTGACAAAACTTCACCAACCTCTTTATGGACAACGAAAAAATCATTGCTCAACTTGATAGATCATCCTTGCTCCACCTCTCTAGTTTTTTGATCCAAAGCTTAATGCATCCAAGCGATACTCTCGAAAGTATTGCCGACTTAGACAGAATACGATTAGAGCAAAGGTACTGAAAATTAGTTGAAGATTGCACGAAGCAGTTTATCCACAACGACTTCTAAGCTCGCCGTTATAGCGTTGCATGTCAGACTTGCTCATAGCTTTACTACCAACGCTTTTGAGTATTTCTTGCCCTGCTTGCTCGTAGCAGTTGCTGTTGCTGGAATTATCGGAAGATCCTCCAACGATTAACCAGTTGTTGAAAAATTTTTCACAAACGCCAACGGAAGTCCTCAAGCGCGGACATTTATTGACTACGCTTGAGGCGATGACTTAGATATCATCAATCAGCAACTTAATCAACCTTTTACGCTGCTCGATATCAAGCTTTCTAGCTACTTGCATCACCTCCTCTGCCACTTTTGGCGAGTAAATTTCTTTTGGATCGTCTCCATTAATTTGGGAAAACAACTCTTCTAAATTCATTCCGGCAGCTGTCGCAATTTTTTCTAAATTCTTGGCAGAAGGCATACCTTGCCCCTTCATCCAGTTTTGCACAGCACCAAGACTCACGCCCAAGTCCATCGCAAACTGGCTTTGCGATCGCTCCCCTCTTATTTTGATTACTATTTCTGCGAGGCGCTTTCTTGCTTGGTCGTCCATTAAGATTTGTCGAATTTCTAACCACATATAGTAATACACCTTTTGGCAGGCTCTTGAACTACGGACGGCACTTTACAAAGTCTTGTAGTATTATTACTATTAAATAAATAATTGGTGATCACCACTAAAGTATTGGTAACGACAGTAAAAAAATCCTTTGATGCCGCCCCAGAGGTGGCAAACGAATTGGTAGCGATCGCGCATGAAATGGGTATCCCCCAATCAGCTGTGATTGTGGTTGCCCTGGAAGCCTACTTCCTTGATTACTACCGTAAGAAACACGAAAAAATGCGGTTTAAAGCGCCAGTAGAAGTACCAAAACAGCTTCTGACTGCCTAGCGACTGGTGCATCTACTCATGCAAAACTATGGAACAATCAGGGGCTTACAAAATCACGGAAAGACTCATCCCCGAAAGCCAACTCAAGGCGATCGTCGAGGATATGGTCAAAGACACCCTAGCCCAAATGCTAGGGGTCAACGCCACTGCCCAACCGAGTCGGCAGTGGTATGACACCGACCCAGCATATTCTCTGCTAGGGCTTAACTCGGATGAGCAATTGCGGGTAATGGTGCGCGATGGAACCTTGCGCCTTGGGTACGAAGTGCGTGATGTGCGATCGCCCAATTCTCAAACCCCCCGATATCAATTTCACCTCGAAAAGTGTGAAGCAAGATTGTCTTTACCGCCTGAAAAGCGACAAATAAAAAAAGACAAAAAATCAGCGTAACTTTTAGCAGTTACGCCGAACAAAATTTCTTGTATTTTGTACTTAATAAGACTTAATCATGACACAAAAACTCGATAATTTCAAGTCATGCAATCCTTATCTCATTAGGATTCCGGCTTCTCTAAGTATTGACGAAATAGAAGTCTCAAAAGTTATATCAAGCTTCCAAGCTGATGGTATGATTCCTGACATCATCATCAGTGAAGATGGAGAACTGATTGAGGGAATTGATGCTTTAGAAGCAGCTAAAAGACTAGAACAACAGATGGTAATGGTGGTAATTGCATCATCAACAAAACCGCAAATAGATATCAAATGGATACCAATAGAATTACTTGATCCACATCCCATAAATTCTCAAATATACGGAGAATCCGAGGATGTAACCACTCTTGCTGAGTCAATCACAAAAAATGGATTGCAAGAAATATTTACCCTTAAGCCAGAAGAAAATGGCAGATACACAATCATTCACGGACATAGACGACGTTTGGCTTGCTTAAAGGCGGGGATTAAGGTGGTTCCGTCAAAGCTGAAAAATTTTTCAACAACTGAGGATGAACTCGCGGCATTACTCTCTGGTAATGAATATCGGGAAAAGACAATAGAGCAGAAAGTCAGGGAAGGGCTTCTGTGGGAAAAAATCGAGCAGGAGGAAGCTAAATTGCGCCAGGGGAGGGCAGGACAAGGCGTTGGAGCAACCCGCGACATCATCGCCAAACGTGTGGGGCTTGGCAGTGGGGTCAACTACGAACACGCTGTTGCAGCCCTCAAAGAGATGGATGGATCGAAAGATGCTCCTATTGGCTCAGTGCAGCATCATCGTCACCAGCAATTCAAGCAGTTATTGTCGAGGCCGCGGGGCGTTGATGCAGCGTACAAGCTAATCAAGGAATCCGCTCCTTTGGCTACTGCTGAAATAAACCACAAGCGGTGGACTCCTAAAGAATTTGAGCGAGTGAAAATCAAAGATGGCCCCTATAAGGGCCATCTTGCAACCGTGCGAGTGGTGACAGGTGCTTTTTCTGCTGTTTGCCACATCGATGGCACACCAGAAGATAAGCGATATCAGATAGCTTTCAACCAGATGGAAGCCATCCCTGAAGTTACAAAACCACCCACATCCGTGAAACAGGAATTGAATCAGAAACAGGAAGAATTGGGATTTGGAAGAGGAAAGCGATCGCAATTACTCCCTGAAGTTTCCCGCAATCAAGGGCCGCCAGTAGAGCAGCAGTCGGCAACAATCACCAACCTCAATACCACTGGTGATGTGTTGGCGTGTGAGGTGGCGATCGCACTCCTCAAACTCACTCCCAAGCAGATGTATGAGGTGATGTGCAAAGTGGAACCTGAACTGGATGCTTCTAGGTTGGAGGCTATCTGGAAAGCACTAGAAAAATCTTTGGCACACAAGGCGGCTTGACACTCTGCGTGTGCTTCAAAATACTTACCTAAACTTAAGCTTTAGCTTAAGAATAGAGATTTCTTCCCGTGTCCACCAAGGATGTCGGCATCTTCTTGTCAACGGGCGTAAATTTCGGTTAAGCCAACCGTATCTTGTCGAAAGGGGCATCCCTCAAGTTGATCGAGGCGTTCTCATCACGATCTCTAATATTGCCGCATCCTGCTTCACATACAAATACTCGTTCTGATAAGGGCATTGACTGAATATGACCACATTCGCAGCAGGTCTTAGAGCTAGGAAACCATCGGTCAACTAACTCAACCCTAGTCCCAAAAAATGGCTGCTTGTATGTGAGCATTCGCCTAAACTCATACAATCCGAGATTGGCGATCGCATTGGAGAGTTTATGATTAGCCATCATCTGGCTAATATTCAGATCCTCAATCCGAATCCGGTAGTAGTTGCGGCTAATATCGGTAGTGGTTTTTTGTAGAAAGTCTTGGCGAATATTAGCGAGGTGGGCGTGAGTTTTGGCTATCTCTTTAGACACGCAGATTCTCTAAGACTTAGCTTAAATCAGTTATCAGTTATCAGTTATCAGTCCTGAAAGCGTATGGTGGGGGATTTAGACCCGCCACCAACGCATTCCACCTCTTTGTGGGGGACTTAAACCCAGGGATAAATAGATCACTGATAACTGTTTACTGTTCACTGTTCACTGTTAAAAGGGATAGTCAAATATCCCCCTAGACGCTCAAAACAACTACCAGTACGAGAGATATTGCAATTGCGCTTACTTAGAATGCTTTCCGAGTTCATCACTTGCCAGTTCGGTGCGCTCCGTGCGGCCCCACCCGCAATAGCGACAAACACGAGAGGAAACCAATGAGTAACAGTTTAACAAATCTCGATCACAAAGACAATTCACTATCTTTTGAAATTGCATCTCGCCTTTACGATTCAGATGGAGATTTCCCAATCAGTTTTGAAATAGCGTGGCAATGGCTAGGCTATACCCGCAAGGATTCTGCCAAAAAGAAGCTGCTTAGAAACTTTGTTGAATCACAGGACTATACCCTCCGCCAAGTGGCGGAGTCGGCTCCAAATGGAGGTTTGACGCATTGCGAGGATATCTGGCTTTCAGTCAACTGCTTAAAAGAAATGGGTATGCTTGCGGGTACGAGTAAAGGTAAGGAAGTCCGCAGCTATTTTCTTCAATGCGAAGTTATAAGCAAACAATCGACTAAATTAATTCCGCAACTGCAACAACAGATTCAACAGTTGCAAGAGAATTTTGATCGACTGCAATCCCAAGTACAAAAAATACTCCCCCCATCATCTGATTTCATCCCGCCAGGATGGGATGCAAAAGTATGGGATTGTTTGCCACCACAAGACAAGCGCCACTTCAGGATTTTGTACCAAAACTTCAACTTTCATCCAGATGAACAGCCAGAATCATCATTACTTTCCGCAGATGCAAGGCTCCAACAAAAGCAAGAGATGGAGCGAATTATCGACAAGATAACGCCTGCTGAAATCTGGAGGATAGAGGATGCAAAACAAGAATTGCTACAACGATTCTGGGCGGAGGGAGGAGAATCATGAATAATTTTGCTTCTGCAATGCTGGGGCAGATTAGCACTCCAGTTAACATCCTCAAAGAATTCCTTGAGATTTTTAACCGTCGCCATAAGTGCAAAGCAGCAATACTTTCCTGGCTTGACGGCAAACACTACTACGGTATTGAGTGGGTAAGAACCACCTTTGAAGAACTTGGCAACATCTTAGGCTACTGCCGAGAAACAATCAGTAAGCACGTAAAAGAATTGGTAGCAGACAAATTAATTAAGGAACGACCAGCAGAACTTTTTCCGAAAGACACAGCCAATGTTTACAAATTAAATCCCAACTGGCTACCACCAATAGAATTTGATAAATCCGAATGGGCTGCTTTATCAAAACTGCTTGGCTTCTGGAAACATTTGGATATGCTGCCAAAAGTGCTGTTTTTTGAACGATGCGAAAAAATTGACATAGATAGGCCAATTAATGAGCCTATCAATGCGAATAATCCGCCAACATTAGAAACTAACTTAAAACTTTTTAAAAACAACAACACTGTTGTTGGCGAAAAAAATGTTGTGGTGGAAGAACCGGAGCCAGACTGGGAATCCATCGTTGCTGCAACCAATACTTGGGAGCAAAACCAGATTTCTCACTCCGTTGAAGACTTAGAAGAAATCTCTTCAACTAACGAGATAGACTCTAATGAGGATTTACTTCCCGCGCCGGAAATCAAGCCTACTTCAAATCAAAATAAGCCCACAAAGGATGAAATCAGGGAGACTTGCACCGAGTTGAAAAGGCTGCGGATTAATCCAGATCCATGCTTGGGGGTGATTAAGAAATATTGGGGGAATGTGGCAGGTGCGATCGCTCGTGTCAGGGAAGCTGTCGCCGAGGGTTGGTGCAGCAATCCTACGGGATTATTCATCAACAGTTGCAAGAGTGGGGCTAAGGGCAAAAATACAATGCCATCCGAACTGACCAATTGGCTTGATTGGGCTTACAAAAAAAGGTTGATTATAGGCTTTTATCAGGGATTGGTCTATACGTCAGGTGGGGGGGGAAATGATGGAAACGCTATACGGCTTGAGGAAATGATGCGACGCTACCCAATAGGAGAACCATGAAAGCCATCACAGTCAAAGGCCCGATCGCTTGGACAATATTCAATGCCAATTACACCACCCTCCTTGGTCGCATTATGGAACGCAAGTAAAACACGCGGACATAATTTGATTCATAAAGTTAGGTTTTTGATTGGCTAAAAACCTTGAAATTACGTTAACTTTTGGTCACGTTATGGGTTCTTGGCAACTTTTGGTGATGATGAAAGGTTACGCGCTTTAAG
Organism: Nostoc commune NIES-4072; assembly: GCF_003113895.1. Lineage (NCBI taxonomy): Bacteria > Bacillati > Cyanobacteriota > Cyanophyceae > Nostocales > Nostocaceae > Nostoc > Nostoc commune. The sequence continues at coordinate 3,536,018 of NZ_BDUD01000001.1, forward strand.
GCAGAAGGCAGGAGGCTCATTGATAGAGGTTGATTTTTGATGAAAAAGCCTAAATTTCGTGTAGGTGAAAGCGTGAAGAGTAGGCAGGGAAATTTTCACATAGTTGATCGCAAATACAATCCAGCCGTTGCCACTCATGCGATCAAGGTATACACAGACGGCAGCACCTCGGTTTCCCCGACTACCATAAGTGAGCATTGGACTTACAAACTTGACGACGGCAAAAGCTGGAGATATTCAGAAGGGGTTCTGGAGTCTCTGATTGCCTGTCCCAATTGCAAAACAATTGGGTGGGATTGGGTGAAAGGCTGTGATGAGTGTGGCTTGTCGCCAGAAGATGTGGAGGTTTAGATGAATATTTGTGCCCTTGGCTTGGAATGTCCAGATGAAACCGATAACTACGGTGAATGTATCAATTCAGAAGCCTGTCACCGATGGACAGAGGCTTGGGATTTATACGAGATTTTTATCCTGGGTGACTTGCCACCAATTTATTTGAATAACGGCAAGCGTGACGATTGGACAAGACCTGAATACGGCTTTGAACGGTTAAATAACTGCGATTTTTTACTCTATTACGCCGCCAAGTTCATTTCGTTTGAGAAATGGAAAGAGGCTTATTACAAACTAAATCGCAGGTATCCCGCTTACGTGAGAAAAGAGCATTTTGGTCAAGTTGAAGAGTTGAGAAAATTGCTGGATCAAGAATATGCTCAGTGCGGAATGACAGCAGAAGATATTCCTTTTTAACGGGACTTAAACAAAATAGAAGGAAAAAATAGAGTATAATGCTTTGCTAGCATAGCTTTTACGTTGAAGTAAGACCCAATGAAAGAAACAACTCCCGCAGCCATGCCCCCGTGTTTTGAAAAATGGTGTCATCGCTTTGATGAAGCGTTTACTCATAAAGCCCAAAAAAGAGGTTTTAGGCACTATTTAGGGGGATTATTGGGGGAAAGCGAGAGAAAAAACCTGTCTCAACTCGCTTTGAATGCGATAGGAGTTGAATACCATCAATTGCACCACTTTTTAACTGAAGCACCTTGGTCTGACTCCAAGATCAATGAACTTCGATTAGAGATTATGAACCAGTGTAGTCAAACCAGAATTAGTCGAGGATTTAGCTTAATAATTGATGATTCTGGTCACAGAAAAAGCGGTAATTTTACTGATGGAGTGGGAAGGCAGTACATTGGAGAAATCGGCAAAACAGATAATGGCATAGTAGTGGTAACAACTCATTTATATGATGGACGAAAAAGCTTGCCATTAGATATAGAGTTATATCAGCACGCGAATTCTTTACCAGAAGGTAAACAAGATTCAGAATTTGAGAAAAAAACTGAACTAGCAATTAAGTTAATAGACAGAACTATAGAACGGAAATATCAACCAGGAATTGTAATTATAGATGCTGGATATGGCAACAATACATCCTTTTTATTAGAGTTAGAAAAGAGACAATTAAAATACTTAGGAGGAGTAGCTAAAAATCGAAAAATAACTATTAATATATCAGAAAATATTCAACAAACAATTAGGATAGATGAATTAGCACAGAGCTTACCTAAAGAAGCTTTCACAGAAATCCAATTAAATTTGGATAAACCTAGAATAGTATGGGTAGTAACTAGAGAAATAGAGATATCACAACTGAAAGGAAAGCGAAATATTGCCATCGTCATGAACGCTTCGACTTTCTCTGAAGCCACTGATATTGATTATTTTATCACCAATGTTTCTACATCAACTGTCACACCAGAATGGATAGTTAATACCTATTCTCAAAGAAATTGGGTTGAAGTTTTTTATAGAGAAGCTAAGGGATGGCTGGGGCTAAAAGAATATCAAGTTCGGGATAAAAGAAGTCTACTTCGACATTTTATCTTGGTTTTCTGTGCCTATACTTTTATTCTTTGGCATCAAATGACAGGAGGGTTGAGACGCAGGTGGGCAAACAAACCTTTGAACACCTTTACTGAAGCATTGGAAGCCTTTAGAACAGCTATGTCTTATCGTTTTTTTGATTGGTTAACCCATAACCGTGACGTATTTGCCGCTTATAAAGCTAGTTTAGGCTACATTTGGGCTTAATTTTTGTTTAAGTCCCATTAAGAGTAAAGGAGGGTGAAAATGCCAATTGATTCCTACCAAAATAGGGAAATCGAAACAAGCTGGGAGCCAAAAGAAGGGTGGTACTACGAGGGACAGGTTGTTGAAAAGTTTTTCAGGAAGTCCAAAGTTCCAGATTTAAAGACAGATTGTGCTGAATTGAAGGTAGGCGATCGCGTTCGCATCTTAAAAACCAGAACTCAAAACCTCAGTCAGTGGATAGGTAAGACTGCCCTCATTACAGGTATTAACGACGAAACTATTAGCGTAGCGGCGGGCGAGGGTAAGGAGCAATTGCAGGCAAATAAAACTATTTCAGAAAAGTACTATAAAGGCTACCGGATAGAGTTTTTTGTTTTAGAGGATGGGGAGACAATTAAGTTCAAAATCTTCAACGAACAGTGGAAAATTTATAATTATTGGCACGAATACAAATCTCTAGAGGAGGCGGAATTAGGGGCTATTGAGTGGCTTGATAAGAATTATCCTGGCGTTAGGCGATCACCGCCTAGCGAGGACACAATTGAGCGAATGGGTCGGGCTGTCGGACTTCCAAGTAATGCTCATGCACGGGTCAATGTAAGCGAACCTTGGGATTCACCTCAAGAATGGTCAAGTGCTGGAGTGCGATGCTCTTACGAGAACGATCTAATTACCTGGGGTGATAGGCACTTCAAAATCAAGTCCAAAATCAAAGAAAAGTACCTCAACCCCCGCGTGCTGGTAGATTTCTTGAGAGATGATTGGCACGTTTTGCAATGCTTCTGTAAGCATCTAGTAAAATCATCTCAACCTGCTACAGAAAAAGAGATAATTGCTCATTTTAAGTGCAAGGCTAGTTTAGCGAAAAGTGCGATTAAATTGGGTGTGAATTTGGGGATTCTGGTAAAGCTTAAGGGCGGAAAATATGACATATCTAGCCAGCCATTGCTAGAGGAAATTAAGGCGAGTGTAGATCCTGAAAAATTTTTCAACAACCAAGAATTATGCTTACAACCGGACACATCTATTGTGGAGGCGGCGGCGATACAGAAGGAGCGATCGCCGCAGGATATCAGTCCCTCTGGGCAGTTGATAACGACCCAAGTGCAGCAAGTGTCTACAGAAAGCGATTCCCAAAAATCTTGCTCATTGAACAAGACATCCGTTCCATTGCAGACGACTTTATTCTTGGACTCCCAATACCAGATGTCACAATTTGGGGTTCACCTTGTCCAGACTTTTCCTTGGCTGGTAAGCGAACTGGACTTGCTGGAGTTCGCGGACAACTGTTTTTTGAAGGACTCAGATTTCTTCGACTCCAACGCCCAAGCGCATTTGTCTTTGAAAACGTTGACGGACTCCTTAGCGCAGACAAAGCAACTGCCTTCCCGCAAGTCATCGAAGCGTTTACAAGTCTGGGGTATCGCTGCACCTGGCAACTTAGGAATGGCAACAGGCACGTCCCCCAGAACCGAGAGCGGGTTTTCGTCGTGGGCTATCACGGCGGAGGTCAAGGCGACACAGCCAAAGGTAGGGAAGAAATCGTTGCAGGAAATATTTAACGGTGTAAATTCGGTAACGGGGGAAGAAATTGACAAAGCTTATACGCTACGAGCTTCCACACCCAAATTAGGAGTAGGCAACAAATCTCATCCCAATACTTTCGTTTCTATTCCTGTAAAAGTTTACGTTGATGGTGTAGAAGAAACTCAAGAATCTCCCGCCCTTTGTGCTGGTGGATGGCAACACCGCAGCCCTTTGCATCGAGACAAAAGAGGCGCATCATTCGCCGTGTTGTATCGTGCGGCTGATGGCGATCGCATTTACCACGAACAATCCCCATGCCTGCGAAGCCCCAATAATTGTGGCACGGGAGCTTATAAAATCCGCGAGTATCAAGGGGAGTCTTGCCTTGAACGTCCTATTAATGCGATCGAGGCAGAGCAATTAATGGGGTGGGAAGTTGGCTCGACCTCTACTGGTATTAATAAAGAAGGGGATGAGGTTTCTATTAGTCAAACGCAACGAATTAAAATTTTGGGAAATGGCATTATACCTGGAGAAATCACCGATATTTTGACCGCAATTAAGCCGATACTAGAGCGAAAACTAGAGTCTGAAGTGCCTGAAAATATGCGCTTTGCTTATCGGCAACTACGGCAACGGGGGGTGAGTCACCATGAGATACTCATGCTAATCCAGTAGTGATCGCCTGAATCTTAGTCTGTAAATTCTGGAACTCCGGCAGTAACCCTAATTCTTCAGGAGTGCCAGAGATAGTAGGCAAATCCTCTACTTTGTATAAATAGCCCGTAGAGGTATCACGCAACCCTTTCTTAAAAAAGAGTTCCAATGGCGCTGTTGCGATATCCCCGCTTGGTGTGTCAACTCCTTGATATCGCCAAAGCTGCACTGTTGGTTCTAATTCTAAAATCTTGGTTTGTACTTCAGAATTTAATAAGGTATTAAGTTTTACTTGAATAGATTGAAATTCAGTTAACAAATTTAAATCAATTATATTGCCTGAGATGAAAGGGTATAAGTCTTGGCGATCGTAAATGCTACCATCGTCCCCTACCAATACTTTTTGTAAGCAGATATCAATTTGGGTTTGTTCTGCTAATCCACTAAAAACCTCACCTTGATAACGCCAAATCCTGATTCGCCTACTCAACCCTTCGAGCATTGTTTCATCTTCTGATAAAGCATTTGCTGCATAGCTAATAATTAGAGGCTGTAATTTCAAAATAATTGATTGAAATTCTGGAACTAAATTAAGATTTTGTACACTTTGAGTTATTGGATTCCAGTTAATATCTGATTGATAAATTTCATCATTAGAATCAACCCAGATAGTTTTTATAAATATTCTTAAATCACTGTCTGATATATCAAAGTTTACAGGATCGCCATCAAAACGCCAAAATACAGATTTTTTAGTTAATTCAACAATTCGACTTGTCATTTTAAAAATAATGCTTATTGAATATTATGCCAATTAGTCGCATCGGACATGTAAGTTTTAGATGACTGTATGCCAATGCTGCCTCCATTTACCACAGGAGTAACTGTTACGCTAGCTAATACATTTGTATCAGATCGATAAATAGTAATTATTGCTCCATCACCTGCTGTAGCAGCTGCTAAAAGCGTAATTGTTCGGCTCCCACCACTGGCATCAACAAATAAAACCTCGTCTGTAGCTGTTGTTGCAGCGTTAGCTGCCACACTACGACGCGCTTTTTTCCTACCTGCTGTTGTTAATATTTTTCCAACACTTAGATTACCTGCAATTATTTGGGTAACAGCATTGTTATTGAAATTTACATTTCCGGCTATTATGTGAGTAGTAATTCCACTTAGATTTAAAGTTCCGGCTATTGCACAAGTAGAAGAAGTAACAGCGCAATTTATACTCCCATAAATGAAGTGAGTAACGTTGCTAGTGGGAAGATTTAAAATACCATTTAAGGTATGTGTTGACGAACCTATTCCTGCATTAATAGCCCCACCAATACCTAATCCCCCTCCAATTACTACCGCACCATTGGTTATACTACTTGAGGTAGTTGTATTCGTGAAAGTTTTAATGCCAGAAATATTTTGATTACCACTAGTTTGTACAAGCGTGCTAACGTCAGGAATAGTTTGGAAACTTCCACTCATTAGGAATACCTCACAGTCACAGAATGTTCACTCGCTGTAGCGGCTGTGTAAGTAGCAGCAGTAGTACTAATTCCCCAAGCTACGCCATTAGTTAGTATTGTCGAATCAATTCCAGCGCCTCCAAGAATATCTTGCCCAATTAACAGAAATCCGTTATTCCCATAAACAGGAAAATAAGTAATTGGCACATCATTTGTAGTAGGTACAGAAGCTTTATTAAATATTTGGAAATAGCGGATTGAGGCGTTAGCATTTGTGCAAGTAAAAGCATAAAAGCTACCGGCACTTGTTTTTAAATTTGCTCCATTACTAGCCAAATATGGAACTAAAGTACCAGGGGGCATCAAGCGATCGCGTACTATCCCAATCAATAAAAGCAGGCTAGTGAATTGCCCAAGTAATCTTCTGAATAAAGAAGCAAAACTTGCAACGGCGGTATCGCTAGCAGCAGCAGTGTCACTTGTCGAACCAAAACTTGTGATGAACACCCCATCATTTGCCAATGTGACAGGGGTAGAGTTAGCTGCATTATTTGCACCTAGTAGCGGGGTTTTATTATCAATTGAAGTTAGGGTTGGGCCGCTAACGGTAACTGCGCCGGTAATTTTGAGGGCATCACCAACAACTGTAAGAATAGGTACGCGATCGCTAATTAGTTTCCAAATTGCTGATAACCACCCGATCCATCCCACACCACCTGTAGGCATTGCAGCCCCGGTTATTGGCGTTCCGATCGCATTGCTAAGATTGGAAAGATTAGCAGCATCCGTAATTCCTAAGTTTGCCGTTACAGCCCAACTCCCAACTTGCCTAGAGCCAATATTTTCATTAGCCCTTTCAATGTTTGCGGGTGTTGGGGTAGAACTTAAAATAGTGCCAGCAGTTAAATTAAGCCAAATAAAGGTTGCACTAGGTGAGTTTGTGTTATTGACATCAAGTACAGCAATTCTTGAAAGTAAATCGCCAACTGAATACCCAGTACCGCCTGTAATAACATCGTAGAAATCAGTTATTGTATCCTTGTCAACACTTGCTAGTGGTCTTAATCCTGCTCCTGGTGTTGCAGAATTGCCAGAAGGATCTGTAAAAGTTACGGTTATTGCTCCCGTTCCTTCGTTTATTAGATCGCGCCTTACGTAAAAAGCTCCCGAATTGTCTGTCCAGACTGTGCTTGCTAGGTTTATTTGAGCGAGTAGGGCAGCTTTTACTTGTTGCAAAGTCAGGTCGGTGGCTGCCCCATTTGGTAAAGGAAGTGCGGTAGCTGATACTGGTTGAGTTACGCCACTGCCATCAGTTGGTAGCCGACCATTTACTAATGCAGCTGGTAAGCGATCGCGTATCGCTGTTTCCAGTTGAATCTGAGTTGCCTGGTTAGTAGCAGAGGCATCGCCACTAGTTCCACTCCCGCCAAAAGAGTTGATGACGTTGCCGTTCGCATCAACGATGTTAGTTTTCTGGTACGGCGTTTCTTGATACGTCATTGCGTTTGGCTTTTTGGGTTGGTTCTACTGCGGGTGTGGCTGGAGAGAGCACTTCCACCAATGGAGACACGACGGGGGAAATTGTGACTGGTGCTTCTGTCCAGCCAGCCCTAATCCATCCCGGTGCATCAATGGCGGCAATTTCCCGCGATCGCTTGCCATCAGGGCTGTAAAGAGTGACTGGTTGGCTCATGATGTAAGGAAAGCTCCGTAATTGAGGTTTCCAGGTGTGCCTAGCTTTGTTGCCTTAGCACGGGTGTAGATGATGTTTGGATAAGAAGCATTAGGTAAATTTTTCTCTACCCATTCGCCACTCAAAGGAACTTGAAATCGTCCAGCAACACCAGTAGGGGTAACAGTGCCGACAGGGACGAAAGTTACATTGTCTGCTGAGGCTTCGATGGTGATTACCCACTGTGCAGTTGAGGCTACGTATCCAGTGTGAGCAGCAACATCAACGACTGCCTTGTAGTAACGAAGTTCGGCAGGGTTGACGCTGGTGATAGCAGTCTCTGCGGTGGTTGCAGCAATAGCCAAAGCAGTTGTAAAATCACGCAAAATCAAGCTTCCATCAAGCAAGATAGCGCGACGATTGGCAATGGTTGAACGAGCCATATTTTTAATCCTGAAAAATTTTTCAACAAGCGGAAAATTACGAAATGGGTGGGGCATTGGTAATGCCGTACAACCGAGCAGCAGCGCGACCGTGATAACAGGCGATCGCTGTATACCAATCAACGCGAGTGCGGAACACAGGCTTGGTTTCGAGTTCCCCCAAGTCACGAGAGCTAACGCCATACGCGCCATCTACAGCGCCTTGAATGCCATTGAGCATCATTTCTTTGAAGCAGACACAATAAATCGATTGGCATTGAGTGCTAGATGTACCATCAGGACTTGTTTCGGTAAAGTCCATGATGGTGTTGCCGTTGTTGTCGTAGTCGGCGATCAAGATGGGCAATCCGTTGTAGGACATTACCCGGTTGCCGAATTCATCCTGAGAAAAATCAACGTCACCCGAAACAGTACGGTTTCTAATTGCTTGGTTGAGTTTGCGTCGCGCAGACTTACCCATGATCAAGTGCGTGGGCGTGTCTACTTGGTCGATTAGTGCATCAAGCTTTTCTAGAGAAAGGGGCCCACCGGCATCGTTGTTGGAGATTAATTGGCTCCCAGTTAAGCGCACTTGCAGCCCATCAAAACCACGCGGATCGATGCTGGAGTCGCCTTTAATAAAGTTGTAAGTCCAACTGAGTGCAAGGGCTTTAACTTTCATCATTTCATGCACAGAGCGGACTTGTTCGCCTTGCATATCAATGATGGCGCGGTCAACGTCTAAGTCGCCGCCAAAAATCTTGAGTGCCTCAGACTGAGGATTGACCACACCGACCGATTCTTTGTAGGCTTCGTTGATGCCGCGAAAGCCCACGCCAGGAAGTTTATCTTCACGATTGTAGTGCTTGCCAGTTCCGGCGACATTTTCAAAAGGGATGGCGCGGAGGATGTCGGAAGAAGCTGCGTATTCTTCAATAATTGTTGCAGTTGCAATGGAGGGAGCAAGTTTCGCTGCCTCCAGAAGAGTCATTACCATGATTGCGTGATGCCTAAATTAATGGTGTCTCGTTCAACAAAGGCATCACGCCTCTATTTCATTAAATAAAGCTGACTCACTCAGCTTTAATCTATCTAGTTACTACTTAATTCCTAGTTCCCTAGCTTTAGCTATGCGCTCACTTCGAGGCAATGCCATAATTTGTTCTCGTAGCATTGCGCCGTTTTGCGTTCCATGCTGACTTCGCGTCATTCCCGAACCTGCGCCATTGCCAATGGGTTCAAACAGTGAAGCCGTGGGCCCACCGGAACGTAACTTGAGCATGAGATCGTCAACAGTTAAACTCACGCCCTTGGTATCTTTGAGGGGTGTTTTGTCTCTGGGGTCGATGATGGTGATTTTTCCAGAATCATCAAGGACGATATAGTTGATAGCGCGATCGCGTATCAAATCAAAATACGTGTAGCCATCATCGTCCTTTCCAGATTTGCCCCCGGTGGCATAGAAAGATTTCTCCAGAGCATTGACAATCTGGTTTTGTTTTAAGGTTTCTTGCAGCTGTTGAACTTGCTGCATTAAAGTTGCTTCCTTGGCAGTCCAGCGCTCTTTAAGCTCAGAGAAATTGCGCTGTTCTTCCAGTTTGCGTTCTTCGTAAGTCTGGGCTAATTTTTCTAATTCTTGATATTTATTGGGGTCAATACCCTTGATTTTTTCTAAGTCTGTCGAAAGTTCCGTAACCTTGGTTTCTAATTCTTTAGCCTTAGCAGCTGCTGCATCTCGCTCTTTGCGGGTAGCTTGAGCTGTGTTGAGGATTTTTGTAATTTCCTCGTCAGAATATTGTTTGGTTTCAGTGCTTGGGAGAGTTGAATCTAATTCGGTAACCATTTGTCAAGCATCACGCTTTACGTCGTCAGCAGAATTCCCAAGGCAACTCTCAAGGCATCAACTGGAACGCAAATCAATGCTAGATATTTTCGTATTTGCCAGATAAGCAATAAATATGACGATCGCTTGACCCCAGCAATTAACCACAAAGAAGCATTGAGATTAATGGCATGTGTTAACTCATCTTCAATAATGGGTGCCAACTTTTCTTGCACTTCTGGAGGCACGAACCTCACAAGCTGCTGATAAAAGCAATGCTGAAAATCTTCAAGAGCGCACATAAAAGCTATGCGATTCTCCCAATTGTAAGAGTTAGCGGTGCGAAAGCCGAAAAATATTTTGGCTGATAAATAGCGAGTACTCATCCCATCAACTTGATAAGATTCATTGCTGGAATCCCATTCTACGAACGACCAACTAAACGCTTGTTTTTCCTCACGCTTCATCAGCCCCGCACCAGACATATTTAATTTAGAGCCAGTAAGCTTACAGAATACTTGGGCGTGATTGTACTCAGAAAGCGCTTGTTCTTTTAAATTTTCGTCAAGCCTCCCATAGTGACCTGGAAGGTTTCGGGCTTCAAGATAACAACGCCAGCAAAAGAAAAATACACCAATCTCTAACTTTTTTAGTAACGATAAATAATTAGGGAATAGAGTAATTATTCTTGCCAAAATTAGAGCAATTAAATTATCTATTATCATCGTGTGTACAGACGCGACGAGTAGCGTCTCCCCTTTTAGCGAGAGGTGCAAATATTAGATGTAGTGGCACAATGATAATGAAAACTGCGATTGCACAGAAGCACGAAATTACCCTCCGGGTTCGCCAGTCCAACGTCAGTCGCTCCTGGGGGAAACCCCCATGACCGCGCTGACTCCTCTTTGTTGAGACAACAAGACCCTTTCTCTGGCTCACTACTTCTAAAATTTTAATCATTATGAATACCCCAACAAAGTAATTACATTGCCATTGATTACAAAACAAACCCCATCCAAGTAATTACTCTTGGCTGGATTTTTAGCAAATATCGTAATCCACCGATAAGTTGAATTAATAGTAATAGTGAGATTGCCTCCGCCCTCTGAGAGTTGAGCAATGGGCGTCGATTCTCTACCCGTCATCGAAGTATTGGGTTCTTGACTCCAGCGATAAACGGCGATCGCACTACTATCGACTTGAATATTAATTTCAAATCCAATCTGAATTATCAGCTTTAGATTTGTTTGTGGTGCATAAAATTGAAACGCTTTCCCGCTTCCACCGCCTGCTGTAGTACAGCCAGAAGTGCAAATAATTTGTCCTCCAAAGCTAGCACCGCCCCCAGCACCACCGTTTTTATGCCATCTACCGTTTCCTGGATTGTCGTTAGGGAGCAACACTAAATCGTTATCATCTTTTGCAGTTGAGGCTGCGAGGAAAGTATACCAAGCCGGGTTGCCAGTAGCGTCAGATTGAGCTTGGCGCGTATAACCATCGGTGCGCTGATTGGGAGCGAGGGCTTTTATAGCCGCAATATTTGCGATCGCATATCCAGTTTGAATCGTCATTTTTACCTTGGCATGGCATCAATTATGGGTATTCCCCCAATTGGTGCTACTAGGCTTACTTGGTCGCCAATCGCAAATACACCATTAGATATCGCCCTGGCTGAAAATATTTGTCCTGCGGTATTTTTTACTTTATACTGCCCCAAGTCAGCATCGTAATTGAGGATTTTTACACTGTTTTCGAGGATGCGCGAGCTTGCCTTTTGGGCGGAGACTAATTTTGATTGATAGATGCTTCGATTAGTAGAAGCAAGCGATCGTAGTATTGATATTTCATCCATTGTGGTTAATTCTAAGATTATCAAAACGTTAAGGATAAAAACTATGATTTAAAAATGCTGAATTTTCGGGTATTTTGCAATACGGAGTTATAAAAACCTTGTTGTATTTAATCTTGCCATCCGCCAATATATTCCATTCCTCCACCCAAGCTTTGTTACCAGAAACATTAACTACTGAGTATATTTTCTGGCTCACTATATTGTCTGTCTGTAGGTTACTTCCTGTGACTTTATTTAATTTTGCAATATACTGATTCGTGAAGAAAGTTGATACTATTGGATTTAGAGGGATTACTTTTAATATACTTTTACTTATGAATGCTCCCATGTCTGCTGAAGTATTCTTACGGAAATGATAAGAATAGTAAGAGCCATTATCTGTAATCAATCGTCCCAAAAAAGAAGTATAGGTTTTTAAAATAATTTTAGATATAGCAACATCAATAGTTAGTACTCCAGCCGGAGAATAACTGGCGCTGACTATAGTCCCTTTGATTAATGCTGGATATTTATCAATGATTTTTCCAAATAATATAGGTTCGCCAATAAAAGTACTGGCGTTAAAATCTTTTTTGTAAGCCTGACTAACAGTTAGTGTAAAACTAGCCGAATCTTTTGTGATTGGCGATAAACTATCCCATGAAGATATGATTAAAAAGTCACTATTATTCAAAGTAATAACTAAATTCTTGCCAGCCTTAAAGGTCAAAGTATTGGTTATTTCGGTTAAAATTCTTTCCTCTTTCCCAAATCTATCTACTTTAATGGATTGAGTAGCGATCCAATGCTGATAAATGTAAGCATTAGTTGTTTTTTGAGCCAAGAAAGTACCAGAGTAATTCTCAATGTAGTTTTCTTCAAGAATGGCAGGTTTGTAATCACTTAATGGATGGGTAGGAATGAAGCCAAAGACTCCAATACCACCACTTTGATACTGAAACCTGACTTCTACAGCACCATTAGATGCTACTATTTGAGGGTCGTTTATGCCTTCTACATCTCTAATTTCATTTAGCCATCCAGGATAACTTATCCTTGCACCCCTAAAATTATAATCTTGTAATAAAAAAAGTCCAGGAATATCTGATGTTAATATCCCTGGTGGATCACTGGCGCGATTTGGAAGAACTTGACTAATAGGAAGCAGAGCAAAATAAACGGTAATATTTCCTACTTTTACAGAAATTTTTGACTTTACACCACTGGGTAAAAAAGTATAACTGTCATCTGGATAAATAAAAGAAATTGAGTCAGTTACGCTAGAGATTCCATAGTAACTTATTCCAAGTCCTTTGAATTTATCAAATTCAGAAACTTCATCGTTGATTACATTAATCAAACTCCTAGTAAATGTAAATTGACTATTGGGATTTTCCGGTGTCCATGTATCTGCATAGGCGCTTACTTGGTTGTAAGTTAATGACTGTCCATAGGGGTCATACAAAGGTGTACTAGTAAAATTTACCGGGAAGCTATGAATTTCTAAATCATGAATCATATTGCGCGTTGGCGCACCAGAATTAGATTCCCATAGCCCATTGCCTAAATAAAATTCATCGCCATTGGAAATGGGATTAGTAATTGCGACAGGTTCTTTTATTTCATTGCTTTTCAACAAATATTTTCTTAAACCGGCTTCTGTATATTTTACAGATGCCAAGTATTTGTTAACTCCTAGATTCGTGGTGTAGCCGATGAATGCCATTATCTTTTATCCAGTATTGCTGGTTCTAGCTATGCTCAGAATTTTTATAGCTTGCAAGCGATCGCCACCAATGGAAATATCAATATTTTCGCCATCAAAGCTATAAACATAAAATAAAGTTTTGACTTTGTAGGTATTTTTGGCTATAGGTTTGATGCTTTCTTCTGATTTTCTCCGAGGCATTGCGTCATATCCAGCCAATACCCCACCCCGCCTTAACCTAATGGTTTCACCCTTGCCCACAGCCCCATTAGTTTGGGCATTACCATAAGAGATATTTCCAAAAGTATCTTGTAGCCTCCCCAAGCCCAATTCAGTATCAAAAGCAGTGTAAGTGGTGGGTTCATATTGCTCTGATTGCGCCTCGGCTAAATCAGCTATTCTCTTCTGATATAGATGGCGATTAACGAGCGATCGCCCCCTTAAAATCTCGTCAGCTTCCATTCACATACCCCGAATTCAAAACTACTAGGGGAATTTGATAGCTATAACCCTGCCCATCTGGTACAGTGATTGGGCTGGATTCCACCGCGTAGGCGACGATAATGCCGTTGGCGCTCCTGGCGCGGAATGTCCCTGAACCAGTATCTGTGATATTTATTGTTGAGCCACCCCCGTTAGGTGTAACAAGAAAGTCGTTGGCAGTCATGCTGGCGACTTGGTAGATAGTGCCAGCAGCAATCCCGCCGGGGAGAGAGGCTAAGGAATCAGCAGTAAATAAAAGTTTGTCGCCATTGACAAAACCGTGATTCGTGATTGTAATGCGATCGCTCGTCGGGTTGACATCGCTGTTAGTAAAAGATTTTGATGATATGGGGGACGAATCAGCAATCAAAAACGCAGTTTGAAACTGGAGAGAACCGCCTGAAGCAGAAAAACTAGCGCTAATGGTGGGCAATTCGTGGCGTTGGTCTGTGGTGTCGTAAGTTCCATCACTTGAGAAATTGGCTACTGCCCTAGCGTAATTATTGGTTGGCAGAAGTTCATTGGAGATGAAATCAGCCAGCGAATTTGTCCGCCCTAATGATGCGGTATTGGCCAGCGCCAATCGAAATTTCGTGGAATCAGGCGGAGCAACACCCCTGAAAAGGACTTTAGCCGATTGACTTATCCAGAGATTAGTAAAAATTCCGGTTGGCATGATTGGGGAATGGGGAATGGGGAGTGGGGAGTTAGGATTTTAGATTTTGGAGTTAGACATTGGGCATTGGGCATTGGGCATTGGGCATTGGGCATTGGGCATAAGGTATAGGACAGAAAGGGAGCAGGGAGCAGGGAGTGTTTAGGAGTTATAAGAATTCTTTCCCCAATGCCCAATTCCCAATGCCCAATGCCCAAAAGCTCTACAGAAGTCTATCCCAATCCGCCTCGTCCCAGATCACTGATTCCCAAGTGGGTGATGGTTGCAAGGAATTCCAGGCACTTTCGTCCACGCCATCCCAATCGAAATCTTCCCAATAAAGCGATGAAATAAAGTCTCCTGTGAAGTTAGCACCAATACCGATACCCGCAGGCAGTACAAAGCCGCTACTCCATTGCCCACTTTCACCTAACCCCAACTGAATTTCTGAACTAGTGATAGTTAGCAGATAGGCGTAAGATTTAAATTCAATCCCCAGCGCCATACCCCCAGGTATTGGCTCAATCTCGGTATAAGGTAATATGGTAGTCCCTGGAATAACTACATTGCCATCAGCAGGTAGAGTTACACCGTTGATGATGGTATTACCGTCAGGTGTAATCGTCACGTTGCCTACCACAGCGCTACCATCTGGCGTAATGACCGCACCTCTTACGTTCGCACCATTAATAGTAAGTGTGGAAGAAGTGATGCTAATTACCCCCCGCACTGGAATTGCCGATTGAGATTCCCCAACCCAAATACCATCACAACTCCACAGTGCCTTCTGTGCCGTCACCACCCAGCTGCAACCATCAGCTAAATAATTCTGTCCCGTACCGTCAAACTCAAGTACGTTCACCCCAAATAACGGTTCATAGCCACCCAGTAAGCTATTGGGAATTGCCCCAGCCATTTCTTGTCCTTGCCACCTGCCCCTGAGTAATCTGCCTTCACGTCTGGCGATCGCTTCTAGCTGCTTATTCGCCCCACTATCACTGCTTATGAAAAACTTTTCATAAGGTACAATGATTCCTGCCAAAAATTCCACATTATAAGTGCGCTCGCGTTGCTTGAAGTTACCACTACAAGAGTCTTGAAAGTATGCGGTGTAAGTAACAGGATTTTCTTCAAGACGTTTTGTAGTTGGGCGGCGCTCGGCGGCGGGTGGGGTTTCTTGCCCTGAATTAGAGCGACGTTTCTCACTTGAATCCCAAGTTAGCCCTAGTTTTTGTTTAGCTCTGATATTTACATCATCAGGATATTCAATCGCTGTGCCGCCCTCAGCCTTTACGGTGGGTTTGAGAGTGTAAGTCTCGTATTGCCAAGTATATTTATCAATCTCCTTCCATTCTTCTGATTTGTATTCCGAAGTGACAAAGTACTCTGGTATAGTATCCCAATCATCCCAGTTTTCATTGCTGCCATTCAACACAATTACAGCAAGTTCTTGAGTCTGGGTTACTTTTTTAACAACTACTTCTTTGGGACTGTAGGTATAAGTTTCGGTGACATTTTTGGTATTTGTCAAACCCACGTAATTACCCACAATAAAATCGGGTCTAGCTTCTTGGATCTCTGCTAAATATTGAGACTTGTCTGTATTAAAAATAGTGGTTTTCTGAATCAGTTTCCCGCCAGCAGTGACCGATTCAAAGCTGGATTCTTCGATTCGGCTTTCGCCCAAAAATAACCTAAATAGTTCTGGGGGTAGATTTGGTTCTTCGGCAAAATTATCCCAAAAAGCCCTTGCTACGATTAATCCCCAAGGCTTTTCGGTAACTGAAGTGATGGTGAATTTCCCCTCATCCTCATCCCATTTCTGGGTTTCTGTTACTTTATTGATTACTATTAACCCAGTAGATTCAGGATCAAGAATCGCGGGTGAGCCGTATTGCTCAGTGGTCACTGTGCTATCAAGCTCAATTTCCCGCGTCACCATCTGCGTTCCGACTGCCTTGATTTTCTCGCAAGGTGATTCAGCGCCACCCAATCGACGATACCAAAGCTCGTTTTTGCCGACTATCAATGAAATTAGGGATTGCGTCGACTCGACGTTAACTGTAGAGACTCTAAATCGTTCTTGATTGTCAATCCACCCTACTTTGTTATTGGCATAAAGTAGCTTTCCAACAGATTGCAGGTATGAACCTGAAAGATTTAAAGGGTAATTGTAGAGGGTGTCTGGTAAATTTCCGGTAAAATTATTGATTCCAGCTTCATGCAGCAGCTTGGTGATTACGCTTGTTGCTGTACTTGAACCCGATGATTTATTATCAGCTTTGTCTGGATCTGTGGGTTCTTTGAAGTTGAGGAGTGTAATTAAATCAGCCACCTCAAGGGTTAGCTGCTGCTTCTCTGTATCATATTTTGGGGTAAGAATTCGTAGTGTCCCCCGTGGGTGGCGTGTGAGACTTCCATTGGTATCGGCTATATCTAAAGTGACAGATTTTCCCCGGCAGAAGCTACCGGGACTTTTGCGATCATCTAAACTTTGATTGAAGCCCAGTGCCTTGCCCAGCAGAATCTGCCCAGTAAAAGTAATCAGCCCAGATTGGTCAAGGTGGCTATCGCTACCTTGAAAGGAGATGAGGCACGGGGTGTAATCTGTGCCTCCTATAAGTAATCTGACGTTTCTGGCTGACTGGTTGACGGTCATGAGCGCTCATCGGTATTTTCAAGCCCATGATTCCTGTTGTTAGCTTACTGAGTAGGATAGTATCTTAAAATACGAATCATCCACTATAACAACTATATGGTTGCGTTGTTATATTTGAGCGGTCTTACAAATAGGTGCAATTATGACAGCTCCAGATTTTTTAGATAGATTGGTTGGTATTTTTCAAAATGCGATCGCTTCCACCCAAGAAAATGCCCAATTGAAAGCTGAGAACGCACAGTTGAAGGCTGAAAACACAGACCTAGCTTCCAAGCTGGATGCCGCTACAGCAGCAAGTGCAGACTTACAAACAAGGCTTGATGCGACCACAGCTTCACTAAATGAAGACGAAATCGAGAAAGCCAACACAGCAGCCAAGTTGGCTTCTTTAGAACAACTTGCATCTCAACTCGAATCTATCTCTAATAGCGCTACCCCTGTTGCTGCGTAAATCAGCAGTCATGACTGGACACTGTAATGGTTGAGCCAGAGCTTGGCTTCTGCAATCCGTCGGCGACGCAAACCCACTTCTACCGAAGAACCCGGATTGCAGTACAAACTAAAAATTCGCTCTACTTCCTTGGCATCGCTCCAAAGTTCAGGATTTTTTAGTAGTCTGCTAATGCTGGTAAACCCAGAAGCATTGTAAAAATTGCTGCCTAAGTTATAAGAAAAGCTCAGAATTGCCCCTTTCTGGTTTGTCGTCAGGTCACTCCACGAGGGGATTTTTTGCAGGGGAGGAAGGTAGTTTTTCTCTAGCTGAGTAACGAGCAGCTTGTCAGCTTCATCTTGGGTGATGGTTTCCCCTAATTGCCAATTACTACCGTCGAGCTTTTTGGTAGCTCCCCAGCCGATAGTTATGGGTTTGCCCCCAGTGAGTGGATCGGGGTAGGCGCGAAGATTGCAGCCCTCGAATTCTTTGATAAGGTCTACACCTGGCGTTGGTAAATTTGTCATGAGCGATCGCTTGAAAGTCTATGAGCATAGTTCCTATATCGCCTTGTCCAACTCCCGCAGGACGAAATTTGCTACATACGGATACAACTGATTCTTCTGCCACTGTGACTTCGGTTCAAACATCCGAGCATAAAACCGCGCTGGATACGCCACACCGCCAGTAAAGTAGTTTTGCACTCCCCCAGGTACTAAAGCTCTCGACCTATACTGCTGCTCAACAAAATCCTGGATGCTGTCATCAACAATGATGCTGTAGTTGCCTTGAGTGCGACGGAGGCGATCGCATTCCCCAAATATCGCCCCAATCGCATACCACTGCTCGTAAGTCATCATCGCGCTGATTGTCCAGATGTGCTTTGGCTCGTACACCGGGCCAGAATCTAAGGGTGCGCCTGTGATACTGTATTCTGTTTGTCCGGTGTCGGCTAGGATGCGATCGTAAAAAACAAAGCGCTTGAGGGTGACAGAGATATTGCCAATGGAGAGGGTTAGTTGCCGCATGAAGAATCTTGGCTAGTATGGGATTAAAATCAGATTTCCTATCTTTTTGGGTATGACTGGAGCCGAACTTTTTCAATGGCTTGAGGATAACTTCACACACCACCGTACTGTGCAGTACACGAATTCGGATATTAAGGATAGTTTTAAAAGTGGAGAGAAAACAGCGCTAACAGCACTTTTTGAAGCATATAAAGCTACAGGTACAATCAATGGCGTGTGGTTAGCAGTAATTTGGCTGGATGAGAAAGATGAGGCGATCGCTTATCTTGACAAGATTCTTGAGGTAAGTTCATGAGCTTAAAAATTGATCCCACCCGATGGGCAAACAAAGAGGAATGGGAGGGAACAGGGGTATACGTCAAAGCTCAGTTTGATGATGGTACTTGGGGAGTCGTGGAAATATCTCATCTTGACAAAGACTCCTTGCTTAATTGGCTTAAAAGCACAGGTGGTGATAATCGAATTGCTGAAAACTGCGTAGGTATTCTGCTTGGACACGGGCATCTTCATGAAAGTCCGCCCCCAAACATAAATTGAATCATGAAAAATTTTTCAGGAGCGGGGAGGCTAAGACCCAGTGTTGAAAATTAAACTCTTAAGAATGGCAGCACGGGAGAATTGGGATATCCGAAAAATATCGACCTCATGAAAAATTTTTCATAACCTCACACTCCCGCAGCCATAACTTGACCCCTTCCAATTCTGTTCATAAAGTCTGCCGCATCATCAATTGGGTTAGGTGAAGAGATGCTAAGAGAACGCGGCGTGTTAGCCAACGTCATAATGGCACTGTTGAGAGCATCTAGTCTTTGCTCAATCCCCTGGTTGGCCATTTTCAACGCCTCTACAAACTGATTACCTCCAGCAGACTCACGCGGTTGAATGGTGGCTGAATTTAAATTAGCAGCCGTTTTATCCATTGGAGGAATATCAGCTTTGTTGCTGGGTAATTCTGCCCCTTGGGTTGGCAACTTCATCCCCTCCCTTTGCCTTTGGTAAGCATCAAATATGCTTTCACCTGGCTTGAGTTCCAGCTTGGGCATCTGGTTGATGTCGATTTTTTGGGGAAGCGCCATCTGTGGATTAGTAGATTCCACCTTAGCCTCAGCCGAAGAGAGGCTTATTGGTCGTCGCGCTTTTTCGCCAGCTTCTACTAAATCTAATGCGCTTTGTCGTTCACGCCTTTTTTCGCCGTATTTTAAACTTTCAGTTTGAGCGCCTTGGGTCGCTTTTTGTTCAGCAGTGGAGTTAGCAGCAATCTCAGGTTGGTCATTGAGATAAGAGAGGGCGCTATCTACGCGCTGATTACTGAGGTCAATTTGTTTGTTGGCAATGTCTAGGTTAGTCTGGGCAGTTTCAATAGCCAGTGGGTCTTTCTTGGATATGGCAATTTTGAGCGCTCCCTCAGCTTCGTTTTTAGCTTTTTGGGCTGATAGTTGTGCAGATTGGGCTTCATACAAAGCAATTTGAGCAGCAATCTTCTGGCGTTTCAAGTCATTTTCCAACGACTTACGTTGAAACTCCTGCTCTTTCTCCAAAGCCATCTGCTTAATATTTGCAATTACCTTTTCAGCTTCAATCCTTTTCTCTTTAATCTGTAACTCTATTTCTTCGGGTTTGGTATTGGAATTTACCTGGTAATCCATCCCCCTCAATTGCTCACGAATCGCCCTTTTGGTTCTGCGTTTGACATTTGGATCTTTAAGTTTGTCAACCAAAGATTGTGCGTCATCAGTATCAGTTTTCTGATTTTCGGCAGGTACAAGAGCAGCATCTGACAATGCTTTAGATAAACTCTGACGCGATTGCTCTAACCTGTTAGTGCGTTCTAAACTCTGGTTGTAAAGGTCGAGCTTTGTCTTCGATTCATCAAGCTGAGAAGTTTGCTTTTTGAAGCGGTTCTCTTCAGCTTGCATGATGCGCTGGATGCTATGCTCAACCGTTTCGCGGTACTTCTCCTCGCCCGTAATCTTCAAATCAATCAATTCTCGGTTGGCAGAGGCTAGCTCTACATTGAGAGAATACTGCTCCGATGCGAATTCTCTAGCATCTCGTAGCCCGTCCTTGTATAGTTGCTTGTTTTGGGCGATGCGGTTTTTGACGAGGACAATGCGATCGCCTGCTGCTTTTTGGTCAATCTGGTTTTGTGAGAGCGCAAATTGGTCTTGGGCTTGTGGCGTTAACCCAGAAGCAAGTAATTTTTCCTTGTTTTTGGCTGTGGCATTCATGGAAGAAAGAGCGATCGCCGATTCAGCTTTCTTGTTGGCGAACTCAATATCTTTAAGTCGTCGTGCCTGCACTGCTTGCTGTACAGCGAGGCGGTTCTCTGCCTCTTGGCGTTCTGTAGCCGTTAATTCAGTCGATAAGTCACGCTGGCGTTTAGCGAATTCCTCAGCTGATACCTTGCCTTCGTTGTGATAAGCACGTAGCGTTGTTAGCTGATCAACGATGTTCTTTTTCTGCGACTGACTACTGCTAAGTTGAATCCTGGCAATTTTTTCATTAACCATTTCCTCCGATATCAACCTAACCGCTTGAGCGCCTTTGAGGAAAGAGATTTTATCGTTCTCGTCCTTTTGAATTCGAGCGCGGGAATTTGCAGCAGAATCATCCAGCAAATACAGGGAAGTATCCTGAATAGTTTGCTGAAGTTTGGCAAAACTATCAACCGTAGTTTGCTTTGCTTCGGCAAATTTTACTTTCGACTCACGACCGCTTTTAAGCTTTTCTAATATCCCTTTATCTGCTTCATCGGTGGTGTTTTTCAGTACATCATCAATTTTGGCAATACTGGCATCAGGCGAGACACCAAGGCGTTTTAGCGTTGATTGGAACTCCGGTCTGTTAACGGATTCGTTGTAGGCTTTATCTTGAATTGCGTAATTTTTTTCATCAGCAACAGCAGCATTGTACTCATCATTTGCATTCAAGAATGTGAGCTTTCTGCCGGCTAGCTTATTGGAGGAGAAGCCAGCGATCGCCTCGGTTGAATTGGCTAATTTTTGTCCTGAAAGCTTCTCTTTATTCTTCTCTTGCCCCTCAGCTAGTGCTAGGTTTAACTTCCGCAACGATTGGGTAAATGCCAGAATTGGATCGATCCGCAACGACCCCAATGCTGTTTCCATCTCAGCTTTAAATTGCTTTAGTGGTTCAAGCTGTAGTTTGAGATTTTGACGTTGTTTGTCGGCTGCTGCTTCCCCGCCCAAAGCAGCAATATTATCAGGATTATTTAGCTGCTCTAGCTGTGATTTAATCGAATTGATTTTCTGGGTTGTGCGATTGAGTTCCAGAGTTAATGGCTTGGCGGCATCGCTGCGCTGGTCATTGAGCGCAGTTATTTTTAAGTTTTGAGAGTCAAGCTGACGCTTTGATTCAACAGGGACAGCTTGACCTTTGTCAACAAAATCCCGTTTGATTTGGGCTTGCAATATTGCCCTTTGTTCCTCTGCGGCTTTTAGCTGGGCATCAATGCCGCGTAGTTTTCCACCCTCTCCAGTACCAGTTTTGAATTCGGTTAGTCGGTAGCGTCCTTCGGCTAATGCTTCAGTGTTGGAAAGCCCCTGCTGCTCAATACTGTTGGCGGTATTGTCCCTTTCGTACTGCCCATAAGTTTTGATTTTTTTGCCGAAAATACCGCCCGGAATCGGGCCTAAATCCCTGTTCAGAAAGCCAATTCCTGAATCTATGAACCTACCAACACCGCTAGTTGCTACAGGCTCTGTGCCTTTATTCTCCTGCCCAGGCTTGGGTTTTTCAAATGCTTTCTTAGATTCCTCCGCCGCTCGACGAGCGGCATCAGCCGCCTTGCTAAAGGATTGCACTAACTCGGTATTAACTGCTTGATTGAGCAAATTAATCACTTCCAAGACGGCGAAAATACCAGCCGTTAGCTTGACTGAGAACGAGTTATTAATGGTCTGACCTAGAGCCTGCATCCCACCGCTCAAAGTACCAGTGGCTAGCTTAGTGGCAATCAACTGAGCAATCACGGCTTGTAATGCGCCAACCATCTTCACTGACAATGTGACCGTCACACTAAGCAGGATAAATCCTAATTCTTTAGCAACAGACGCAACACCCTTAAGAATTACAGATAAGCCGTTTAACCCCGCAGTAGCAGCTGGTGCAACGCCCTCACCAATACCCTGTTGCAAGCTCAAAAATGCGTTCTGTACGCCAAATATAGCGCTTTGAGCATTGCCAGAAGCATCTTTCGCTGCATCTCCGAATTCTGCTTGCAACTGTTTAGCAAATTTAGGCAGAAAGTCTTGGGAGAGGATTTGCCCAGTATCTAGCAGGCGCGTGAACTCCACTTCTGTCAGCCCCATTGCCCGCGCCGCAATGCCCATCGCACCTGGCAAGCGTTCACCAAGTTGTTGACGCAATTCTTCAGATGATACCTTGCCCTTAGAAATCATCTGGCTCAACGCGAGAATCGTACCTTGGGTATCTTCCGCCGACAAACTCAATACCGTACTAGCTTGCGAGATCCCTAAGAATATCTCACGGGTTCCTTTACCTTCTAGCGCAGAATTTCTGGCAGATGCTGCTAATGAAGTGAAACCTTCGGCGGAGGCTTTGAGGGGGACTTTCAAATCATCAACCGTCTTTCTCACAAATGCCAGATTTTGAGCGCCCCCGGCAGTTCCCCCTGATGCGAAGTTGAGGGCGGTTTTGAGGCGATCGAGTTCAACGAATGCTTTAAAGGCATCTGTGGCGAGGTTGGTAAAAAATCCTTGTAGGAAATTGGAAACCTGGAAGGCAAAGATTCCCTTCAGGAGAGTGAAAACATTTGGCAGCATCTGCCTAAACTTATCAGCACCACCCAAAATCACATCAAAAGGATTTCTTGCTGGAGGATCTTCGCCGAGAAGCTTGAGGTTTTCTCTAATTAGGGCATTTTGCCGCTCCAATTCTTTGATATTTTGCTGTTTGGATGCTTCCGATCCGCCAGCGATGCCAGCACGCAAATTTTTGGCAACTGGTTCGAGTTCTTTACCGTTTTTAATATTGAGTTGAATTCCTGCAAGTCGCTGCTTATCTGCGTCAATCCTACCTGTCAAGTCCTCGGCTTTCCCACTTAATCGCTGTAAATCTCCAGATGTCAACTTGGGATCTTTGCCTGATTGAGCGCGTTTAATTTGATTGAGTACCGCGTTTAACCGTCGCTCATTTTGCTGAATTTGCTTTTGAATAAGTTGGGCTTCTTTCTCAGTCGCCTTACCCAACGCAATTTGAGCATCAACATCAGCTAATAAAACTTGAGCTTGTTGCCCTAAATATTCGGCTTGCTTGGTAAGCGCACTCAATCGAGCCAGTCTAAATTCTTTACCAAGTCCTTTAAAGAATGATTGCTGGGGAAGCTTGGGCAGATCCTTTTCAACCCTTGGGGCTTCAGTTTCAATGGTGGGTGCATCAATATTGCCACCATAGCCGCGTTGAATTTTCCTTAAAACGCGACGGGTTTTGCGTTGCCCTAGCGCCTCATCAAAACCAATTCCTGCTTCAATCTCACTTACTTTGGTGTTGGTATTTTGCTCGACTTGCTTTAGTGCAGCTTCCGCACGTAGGGTACTACGCCCTGCGTTTTTTTGAAGTTCTTTAAGATTTTTTTGAGCTTGTTTTTCGGCGATTCTTGCAAGCGATCGCATTTGTTTAAGAGCATCGTCAACCCCAATTGATTGAGATTCTAATTTTTGCGCTAACTCTCGCAATAGTTGATTTTGGTATTCATCAAATTGAGGCATAAATGATTCCAGCTTTTTGATAAGCTGGTTCATTCTCTTGATTTCTTTGTCAGGATTTGCAATGCCCGTGGCTATTTTTTTGCGCCTGGATATTACAGATTTAAGCCTGGTTAGCTCTTTCTCGATTTCTGGATCTTCAACAGCGAATAGCTCAAAGCCAGAAACGCCTTGCTTATCTGTTGCAACTGCTTTTGAAGTTGGTAATTGAGAATTCTGTAACTGTCTTATGGCAGGTGAGTAAGTTCTGTATTGGCGCTCAATAGTACCTTTGAATTGCCCTAGCTTCTTTCGCGTTTCACTTGATAAATCTGTGCGCTTGAGTTGTTCGCTAACAAGAGCGATTTGTTGATCGATGTTCGTCAACGTGCTGCCAGCCAACTCTTGATTAGTGACTTTGCGATCGCGTGCTGGGCCTTTAAAAGATTGCTTGAGATTAGCGGTAATGGTTGCCTGTGCAGTTTGAACTTGCTTGAGCAATTCAGCCTCGGTTGGCACGTCGCCAGATTTCACGCCAGATTGCAAACCCTGTTGAATACTTTTGAATACCTGCTCGAAGTAGCGCTCGGCAAATACATAAGCATCCTCTTCCAGGGATTTCACCACTTCAACATCGCCAGATGTAGCGCCCAGCGCTCCTTTTTTGAAGAAATCTGCACTAGCCTGAATCTTGCTGCCGAGTTGTTGTTGCTCTTGGGGAGTGCCTTTGATTAGCTGAAATTCTGGGTTACCTGATTGACTTATTGTCCTTTGTCCAAATCCGGTTTGCATCGCGTGACGAAGCTCATGCACCAGAGTCTTAATGACATCGGGAGAGATTATACCTTTACTTAACTCGTCGTAGCGACTTGATGGGAGGGTAACTGCGTTATCGACACTATTGTATTTTCCTGTGAATCCGGCTTTTTCTGGGCCGCGTACCAACTGAGGGATTTTGTTGGCAGGGATTTTAACTCCAGCTAACTGTTGAAATTGAGCAAGTACATCTTGAAAGATTTGTAGTGCAGGAGTTACAGCAATAGCGGGTTGTTTAACTAAGTCCTCAACTTGAGTGGTTTGCTTTGCTGCGACATTTCTGGGTTTTGCCTTCACCCTAGTCGTCCGTGCTTGTACCTCTTGGGGTGCGTCTAAAAGCCTTTGGGCTAAAGCTGTACGCTCCTGCTCTAGCGAGTCCTTTAGCCGTTTACGCTCCTGAATAAATTCACCAGCCGATTCCTGTTTTATCTTCAGGTTTTCAGAAATATTGGTTTTATAGGCTGATATTTCTTGGCTTGCTGAATTCGCTCTTAATCCAGCCTTTTTGCTCTCCAGTAATGAGTTTTTAGCCCCAGCATCATCGCCAGATTGCAAAGCCGCGATCGCTTCTGCCTTTAGCCTCGCTTCCTCTTGCTTATAGGCTTTTAGTCTAGTTCGCGCTTCCTTGATATTTTCCTGCTGAATTTTGATGTTGCCATCAAGCCTAGTAACTATGCCGTTTGCCCTAACAGATGACTCTTTGAGGGCGAATTCCGTCTCATCGACTTTTCTGGTGTCGGCTCCTGCCATTCTTAACTTACCAACGGCACCAGAAGTTTCCCCCAGTAATCCAGCTATCTGCTGTTGCAAAAATTGCTCTGCTTTTTTGGCCTCAACAAGTGCGCTGGATGCCTGAGCAATTTGCAGGTCAATTTCTTCAACAGCTTGCTTAATTTCTTCGGTTTCTGTCCCTACGTTGGTAAGCAGTTCTCTATCCGCTTGTAGAGAACTTAATTGCGATGACTTTGACTTTACTTCCTGTTGATATTGAGGGAGAATTTCTTGCTTAATTTTTTGGGCTTGCTGTTGTCTTTGAGGTGCGTTAGCGATCGCTGTTTGCAACTCAATCCCAAGTTCTTGCTGAGATAATTTTTGCAGCTGCTGCTGTCGCTGTCGGTTTTGCTGTTTACCAGCAGTCGATGCAATCAATTGCTCAGACTCACCTACAATACTGGTAATTTGTCCAGCTAAGTCCTGCTTCAGCTTTTGTAGTGGTGGGCTTTTGAGAATAGCTGAGGCTATTTTTCCGCCAACTGTATTACCTAATTTAGGGATAGCTGAGGTGACTAGCTTCTCTCCTAGCAAATCAAAACTGCCGATGATTGGGGCAAGTTGAGACTCAATTCCTCTCCCTAGTCCTGTCCCAAGCTGCTTAGAAAGCTGCAAGCCCACGCCTTCAAATGCACCGATGGTTATTCCCTTGAGGGGGGCAAGTAGGGTGTCACCAATACCACTGAATATTTTAGAAAAAGTACTAGGAGGTTTAGGGCGAGACTTTTTAAAACCCTCTTCAATTGCACTTGTGATTTTCTCGCTTGCTTCCGCCCCCGAAATATTTTTTAAAGGATTAAAATCACCGGAATTAACGTCTACATTAATTTTGATTTTGGACTTTTTAAAAAAACCCTCAATCTTGTTGGTAACGCCCTTGAGTTTGGATTCATCAACAGAATCCAGTCCCTGGATCAATCCCGCGATCGCATACTTACCAATCTCTCTAAAAACCCTCGATGGCGACTGAATACCTAGCTGCTTATTAACCGACTTCACCATCGAATCAATGGCTGATTTACCCGCGCCCTCAACCCCAGAAAACCCCTGAGTAAAACCCTCAGCAGCATATTTACCGATCGTTTCAAACTGCTGCTTTACCTTGGCTTCGTCAACTTTAATATCAACCGTGACAGGCGTTATTTTTGACAGCCGCCGCAGTTTTTCTTGGAAATCTTTGACGTTGGGTGCTAAGTCAACCTTGATAGGGTCGATACTAGTTGACAGCTTCTTGATTTGCTGGTCAAAAGTTTTTGTATCTATCTCAAGGGGAATGAGGATAGGTTGCTGGATTCGCAATCCCTTGATTTGTTGTTCAAAGTCTTTGGTATCAAGCTTGATGCGATATGCGAT
The DNA here is from genome assembly GCF_003113895.1 of Nostoc commune NIES-4072. Classification (NCBI taxonomy): domain Bacteria; kingdom Bacillati; phylum Cyanobacteriota; class Cyanophyceae; order Nostocales; family Nostocaceae; genus Nostoc; species Nostoc commune. Next base: position 3,563,132 of record NZ_BDUD01000001.1, read on the forward strand.
TTGACCTGCATCAGTCGCTTGCAACTTTTTCAAGTCGCTGTCGAATTGGGAACGATCCAGGTTTAATTTTATTGAAGCGGAACCAAGAGTACCCATGATTGCGATCGCATTACATCAAACAATGGGTTCCCTTTTGACTGTGGAAAACCTCATGAAAAATTTTTCATAAGCCTAAATTCGGCAGTCACTGTCTGCCGAATCAGGAAATTGCAAATTCTCCATCCAGCACCCATGCTTGACCCAATTCTGGCAGTTTCACTACACCGCCATCTGTAGCGACTTCCCCACTCACGCCATCAACAAACCCCAGAGGGAATCGCACCAAACCATTATCAACCACAGGCATTAGCAGCACTAGCCCTTCACCCCCCCATAAAAGGGGGTTACATGGATCGCTATTACGGGATTTGGCTAATTTATCCACGGGTGCGATCGCCACTACCCACCCCGGCAACTTCCCAGCGTCAGCCAGAGCAAAGAAGGCATTCGCAGCAGCGCTTGAAATCCTTTCCCCTTCATCCTCGGTAGGCGTGAAGTAGAAAAAGTCACTCGGTTTCGCCGCTTCCGATTTCGGATCGCGGTTGGAGTTGACAAAGCAGGATGTAAGAGTAGCGATTCCTAACTCAGCCAGGTGCAACTCTTCGCGGTGGAGTTTCGCGCCATAGTGCAGCGCTTGTAGAATTATCCAGGTTGGCTGGTTTCCAAAGCTTTCTTCACTGAACCGTTCTTCTTGTGGCCAGTATCTTCTGACTCTCCAGTAGATTTCTCCCCAGTCAGGATCTCGCTGTTCGGTGTCGAGTTTCCCAAGTCTTCTGACGCTCGAAGACTCGCTAACGCTTCGCTATCGGTGACTTGGGTTACAGATGTTGGCCAACCAGCTTCTTCGTTTTTGGCAAATTCAATAATCAGAGTCAGCAATTGCGGATGAAGTTGATTTGGATCGCCAGTGTTTTCAAGCTTCCAGTCAGGTACTAACCGTTGAATTACGGCAGTAGCCAATACCAAGCTACGCTGCATAGCCGCATCATCCATCAAGTCTTGAAAACTTACGAACTCTTCTAAATACTCTGCTAGCGACTCACTATCACCCTGAGTTAGAGCGTTGTAAATGTCAATTACTTGCTTACCTGATTTAACAGCAATATCTTTGGCTAATTTCACAGCAGCAAGGCGAATATCTGTTAAGTTAGCTGCTTTGATGAATAGGCGCTCGTTGGGGCTGATATCGCCATATTTAGGTAATTCTAATTCGCCAATTTCAGGATTTCCTACAGTAACTTTTTCAAATTTTTGTGGGAAAGTCTTAAAAGGAAGTTTAAGCATTGTTAATTATTGGTTATCAGTTATCAGTTATCAGTTAACTAAATTCCCGATGCCAATAGAAAAGGTGGCTCGCGCCTAACCCAAGATGAGACAATGAAGGGTAAAATCTTATAAAAAACGGGTGTCACTGAACACCCGTACCTATTCCAATAACAAGAGTAATTTAAATTTCAAATATTATATTGCGCTTCTTAAAAAGTTGTTCATGGGGGAAACCCCCAAGACCACACTTTTCGCTTGCTCTTTATGCTAATAGTGCAAGAGTTAAACGTCAATCATGGGCTAAAAAATGTCTGTTTGTCCAGTCACTCACTGGACATATTAGAATTGTCCAGTGAGTGACTGGACAACTTAAAAATGACTGGACAAACCGTCAAAATATCTAGCCTGCAACAGCGTTATAAACTAAACTCTAGGCAAGCGATTTATGATCGCATTAATGGTCTGAAGATGAGGCCAGTAGCACCAGGTAAGATTTCCGCCGAACAATTAGACTTACTGGACAGACTAGACATTCATATTCGAGGCGGGGGTGCGATCGCGGATTTTCCAATTCAGCCAGAAGTTCAAGTGGACAAACTGGACAAGATCCCGCAACGAGACATTAAACTTGATAGCAGTGGAATGAGTGCCGTCAACGTCATGGCAGAGTTGATGGAAAAAATGATGTCTTACGCCTATGCAAGGGATTCTTCCCCACTGGCTAATTACGAGGAACTAGAGAAAGCAGCCAAGTTTGAATGGGTGCTACCCACGTCTTTAGTCAAACAACTGACAGGAGTTTCCCCAAAAACGACGCATGATAGTCATGCTTTCCTAGTCATGGGTTTCGCTTTTACTAAAATTGGAAAAATTGGGCGTGAAGCTGGCTGGCAGGTAACAAAGCAAGTGGCTACCCTTGACCTAAAATGGCTAAGTCCTGTCCGCCAATCAACCTAGCAGCTGTACTTTGAGCGTCACTTGGTAAGTGTTCTTTACCAATACTCAAGCTTGCTGCTAGCACAGCTTTGAGTTCAACTTCTGGCAGATATTCAATTACCAATGCGATCGCTTCTTTCAACTGCTCAGAAATATCCTCAACTTCTACATCAATAATTTCAGCATCCACTGACTCAAGTAATTGAGACTCAGGAATCAGTTCTTTCTTGAGAAAGGGAATTTCACCCTTAGAAGTTTTGCAAACTAAGACATCTCCTTTGTTCAACTCCTCCTTAACTTCAACTGTTTCCCCGTAGCACGCATGACCTTTTAGTGCTACCTTATACTTTGGTGTTGGCTCTGGTGGTGGTGCTTCTGGTTTTGGTTCGGCGGCGGCTAGAGCAAGAGCAGTTCTTAACGAAGGCAATAGAGATTCACTTTCGTCACGCGTGTCTAAAGTAGCGATGATTTTTTCCCAGTTTTTAGCAATCAGCATCAACCGATTGGCATGGCGATGAGTGAAATCGCAGTTTTTGCTAACCCAATCACCGAACTGACCGTAAGGTAAAGAACTCTTGACCTTAATCAACATTTCTCCTGCTTCTTTATCGGCGGCGATCGCTAACTTAAAAGATTCAATCCCAGCTTCATAAAACTGCTTTGACTGCTTAAAAACTTCATTGATACTATTAGCTAATTCTAATAAATTCATAACTCTTCTTGTGATAAAGATACTCGTAGCTTGACTAAACCTAAATTAATATAAGCCTTGATTTTTTCAGGCGTTTTCTTTTGGCGTTTAGCAATATCTTGAATTGAGTTGTTGCTGAAAAATTTTTCAACAATGGCAGTTCGCTGCGACGCTTGTAGCTTGTTCAAGTGTTTCAGCACTGCCTTATCATCAACTTCATCCTCCAACTCCTGCATAGGTTCGTGAAGAAGTTCGTCTAAACTAATAGTTATATTGCTGTCTAAAGCTTCTATTTCACGCCATTTCTCTTCACTTATGCCTAAGCCCAAGGCAATTTGCAAAGCATCAGTTTCTCTACCAAGAGATGCAAGGCTTCTCTGTACTCTGCGTACTTTTGCCTTGGTTTCAAGGGCAGTGCGCGGAAGTTTCACGCTTTGCCATTGGTCGCGTAAAAAGTGCTGAATTTCCCCTTGAATATAGGGGATAGCAAAGGAGCTAAAGGCATTTCCAGTATTAGGGTCAAAGCGATCGGCGGCCTTTAAAAGCCCGATGTAACCTAACTGATATAAATCATCGTAAGGTTCGCGGCAAGTTTGAGACATCCTATGCACAACCTTGTGGACTAATTTTTCATTCTTCTGGGCCAATGAATTCCGTTCACGAACATCAGATGAACGCATATTATTTTGTAACCAAATATATTAATCAGGTTATTTGGTTACAAGTAATACAGTCATTGGGAGGAGTACGGAAGTTAGGAATATCTTTATATTTATGAGTAGGGCAGGGATTTTTGTTGTTCTATCGCAGTGGCGATCGCTACTGCCTCCCACCAATCGTATCTAAGGCTGCCCATCAAAAAAACCTTGACGACGATTGCTCAAGAAAATCTGTAAGATCACCGAAGCTTGAAATTTCAGACATCCTGCAAAATTTTTCAACTACCCCAAGCATTGTCATGACTAACAGCCCAGTATGTTACCTTACTTGCTAGCCAGTTCAAACTTTGCGATGCGCTGTCCACCATATCGTCGTTACTGCCATTAGGGAAAGTGCTGAACTCGGCTACAAAGTCACCCACCCATGAAGAGATACTAGGATCTGGGAGAAAAACATTACCAGCTTCGACAAAAGGCGCGATCGCAACCGCCCGAACCAACTTCCCGCCTTCTGGCTCAATGGCGATGATTCCAGGAATCTCGCGCTCTAGCATTGAGATGACAGCTGGCCCGTTGGCTTTATCTTCAATCAGCTTGGCTGTAGAATTTGGGTACTTGGCGGACATAGCGCGAATGGCTGCAATGGTGGCGTTGATATCCATGCGATCGCGCACCTGATCAAGTAAGTAAAATTGTCCGCCACGCTTGCCCCAAACTTGCCCCACAACGTAATCGGACTTTTTAGTTTCCTTGAAGGTACAATCCCATGACTGGATAATTAGCTCAAAATCATCCGGTGCGACTTTGTAATACTTCCACCATGAACGCTTGAAGTGGCCACCATCAGCAGGTGCAGGGCGTTGCTGATGTTGACCTGCATAGCCATAAGAACCGAGCGCTTTTTTCTCTTCAAGCAATACCTCTTTTGAGAAGCGCTCTGGAAACATTAACTCCTCTGGCTCCGTTCTAGGGTCAACCCAACCCAAAGCCGTTGGTGACTGCGCCTTCTCAAATTCTTGAGGGATGCATAGATGTTGCCAACTGCCTTGATTAAGAACATGTCCTGACAAATCCTTCTCGTGCAAGCGCTGCATGATGCCAATTCGCACAGATGACTTTAAATCGTTGACACGGTTGCGAATCGCACTGTCCCAGCGATCAATAACTCCCTGCCTGATCAGCTCAGAGTTTACCTCTTGCGCGTCGTGGGGGTCATCCCAGAGAAGGCAGTTGTGGACGAGAATCTTATTTGCAAAGAAGTTGCTGTTTCCTTCAACCTGGAGATCATAGACGTAGTTCGAGATATCGCAATCGAACTCAATTCTGGAAACGGTGACTTGATTGCCTGGTGATGAGCCTTGTGGCACTTGTTGCAGAGCGTTATTAAGTTTTCTGCCCGATTGTCTGCTGGCTCCCGATTGATGTGATGAATTGCTAAAATTGATCGCGTTTGCCCATTCCTCGTTTTCACCGTAGCATTTGGTCTGTTGCAGCCCGTGCAGCGATCGCCATCCCTCTCCAGAATTACAGGGCGCATCAAATCGAACCACAGAGCATAACTCTTTTTCTAGTAACAGTCTGATTGGAAAGTTGTTTTGCTCTAAAATGCGGTTGCTAATAACCATAGTTCAAGTCACTGCAATTACTGAATAAGCTTTTAAAAATGACTTTTCATCACTAAGCTGCTGGTTACATCTGATTTAATACGACTTTTGTCGAATCGAACCATAATTACCGCTTCCTGCAAACTTATGAAAGCATTTCAATCCTTTAAGTCAGGTTTTGTTTTCTCCAATTCATCGAAAGCGGCGGTAAACTCCATTCCTTTGCGGGTGGAAAAAGATAGCTGCCCCGCAAGCTTGAGACATTGGGCATAGGGAAGAATTACCAATGCCCTATGCCCGATTCCCCATGCTCAAAAATTTCATCCCCTTGTGCGTGACTTTTTTATACTCATAACCTATGTACTGTCGGTACAGTCCCTATTTGGTTCTCTTGCTACTGCAACTTTTTTTACGCGAGTATCGGATTTTTTTTACAAAACTTTATTGATATCCCTTCAATAATTCGGGGTAGGCAATGATTCTAGAGAGCCGGTCAACTAATATATCTTGACAAAAGATATATGATGTAAATAAGAGCAACACGCCTATTTCCGGCTAAATTTTTAGGTCTAGTGTTTAGCGATCGCTCCCCCCAAAAGGGGAGTGGCAGGCAAGTTATCTATGGGGTCAATAGTTTCATTTCTGTCACCCGATGTAGACTGTTAACTTCTCACACAGAGCGTTGTGGCTTGTTCCCGATGTTGGTCGATATAAAAATCTTGTGATCTGCGTTTGAGGTAAGCTTGATAGGTTAGATTCGTCTCTAAAATAGTCTTTTTCAACTTAGGATTATCCATAACTGCTTCCCTAACAAGAGTAACGCCGTGTATATTTGCTTGCTCAAGCTAATAGCCTTATCTTAGGCATCCACCATTGTTGAAAACATCTGAATAACGTCTCGTATTTTGGTTCAACTAATTACATAAGTAAGTCGGCGGGAAAATTTATAAGTATGTAACGAAAGCTTAACCAGAGTTATTGGAGTTAAATTTAACACGTTTCGTACTATGGTTTCTTTTTTCCCCTCTGGCTTGGACACCATCAATTACGGCATAGGCAAGTTCTAGCTCGTCATTAAACATTTTTCCTGCTAGTTCATCTTTTTTAAGGTGTTGCCATTCCAATTCAATTGGGTTCATTTCGGAGCAATATTTCGGTAAAAAGAAGATGTGCAAACCCATCTGTTCCCACTTTGACCATAACTGTTGCACCTGCTGACATCGATGTATTAGCCATGTGCATTTAACCTGATTATCTCTGCTCGGTCTTTGACTTTCTGTGGTACATCCGCATTTCTTAGGTTTAATAGAGTTTTATCTTGATTGTGAGTTAAAAACACCCTTATACGAGCGCCCATATCTTAGTCACCTCGGTAGATGCATTCTCCGTATTTACTTATCTTCACATACTTTGGTTTTTTCGCGCCGACTGATGATTTTGCTCGTTCATATAATATAATGAGGGATCTTGCTGATATGTGTAGGAATCGCAGTGGTCAACAGCAGCGCTGTGATCAGTATCAGGTGAGAGTGCCTTATCCGAAGCAAGCAGGGCATTTTCATATCCTTCATACCCAACCCCGTAAGAGGTAGGAACATAGGCAGGGGCAGGAGGGTCAGTTCCATATCCGGCATATCCAACCCCAGAAGAGGTGGGAGTGTCAGTAGCGGCATTCGGTTCAGTTCCATATCCGGCGTATCCAACCCCAGAAGAGTCAAAGACACTAAATGAAGATGAAGGACGGTAGACTTGTCTAACTCGATGTTCATAATCAAAATCAACAGTCATACCATCCGTAAACTCAGGTAGCGCTTCTACCTGGGCTTTAGTCAGGTTGACTGCATAGACCCGGTGGGTATCATAGTCTACCTGGGAACATCCAATTGGCAGCAGAACTTTTTTGCCAAAAATCCAGATGCCTGTGTTTATAACCAGATAACGAATGTAGCCATCATCATCAACCAAAAGGTCGTCAGCAGAGCCAATTAAATCGTCTTTGGAGTAAAGGTCAAATCCCTGAAGATGCTCCTGAGAATCCTGTTGATGATAATTGGCATCAAAATCTTCGATTTTATGAACAGACATAATGTCTTTTGGACTCCGTTTTTTATGGTTTCAATTCATAGACTGAGGTGGAACCAAACCGATGTTCATATTTAAGGGATCTTTATCCCAAATCCACTCCAGACCAATGATCGCAGCAAACTAGCAGCTTATTGCCTCTCTCAAGGATGAGATTTTGATTCTAGATGCGCCCGATTGGGTCGAGTGGATGGCGTGAATCATCTGCTAATTGCCCTATTTGACTGACAGTTTCTATGTGTTTAGATACAACTTTATTTAATTTTTAGAGATGAATCACAGATTAATGAGATATTAAGTTGAAAAACGATTCTTCAGATATAAACTTATGGCAACCGAGCAAGAGCTTCAATCTCTTTTTAATAAATTAGATACCGATCTTGACGGCAAAATCTCCATTAATGATCTTTTTTTAAGTCCTGGCTTAAGTACAATCATTTCATCAGAAACAAACATCAGTACTCCCCAGGAATTGCTAGTAAATTATGATTCAGACTCTGACGGTAGTATTACCTTTGAAGAGTTAAAGTCAGCCGTTAAGAAAGCAGATAATTTAACCTAGCAGTCAAAAAACCCAATACCAAATATCAATACCCAAAATCCCTCAAAGCGTGGGCGCTTTGAGGGATTTGCAATTTTCATGGTCATTAGTGACTCGCTAGCCCCGATGGATGACCTTGGAGGTGAAAGGCTGGCTTTTTGCGATTGAAAGTTTGCTCAACTGCTTTTCGATGCCCCACAGTGGCTTGAGTCTCAAGCCTTTAAATACTGATTAGACAGCCAGGGGCCAGGGCGTAAAATTTCATAACGATCTACTCTGCCAAATCCCTTACGGGTTTTGCCTTGATGTCATTTGATTCCTCTTGTGGGGGTGCTTTTTTGTTTTCACTCTTCTTGTGGATGTCCCCTGATGGCGGTTTGGACGAATTAGAACTGTCTAAATCTCTACTGACTTTTAAACGCTCTATTTCTTGCTGTAATTCACGTATTACCTTGCTCTGACCCCAAGGGTTACTTAGCTAATTTAGAGAGTCGTCTTCTCTAGTAAGTTTTGCCACGCTAGGATTCACTTACTTACTCTAATTGCGAATAAATTGATAAGTATAAAATATTACCTTGATAACGTAAAAAGGCAACAAGAGAAGCAAGCAGGATTTAAAGCTTTTACTAACAATGAAAGTTTTGTAACTAGCAATTTACAGCATATTATCAAGCTAGTCAATATGCATTAGATACAGATTCCGTGTTTTCTCTTGACTTTAAGTGCCGATAAAACAGTTAATCTACTAGAACACCGATTCAGTAATCAGGATGAAGTAGCAGACTGCTCAGTAGTGTGAGTAAAAATTTTGGCTATTTGTGAAGGAACTTTTACTATTAGAGTTGTTGAGAAAGAAGAAAAATAAAACGCGATCAACCCTATCCCGCATTTCTCACAAGCTTGAGGGAAGGAGCAGAGGAGCAGAGGGGCAGAGGGGAAAGAACTTATACAATAACTCTCCCTGCTCCCCTGCTCCCCTGCACAAGCACAGGCTTTGAGCATAGGTGAGAAATCCGGGCTATGAGGAATGCTAAATATCAAACAGGCATTCCAGTAAGAGCGGCTTTGTCCAGTCATAATAAAATCAAAACTTTCTAATAGAAAAAATTAAATTATTTAAATCATAGAAATCCTTATGCGATCGCAATCCGCTTGCTCAGAAATTGCTGGAGAATATTGATCTGCGGTTGTCGTATGTGGGGCGATTGGGACCGAGGGGAAAACGGGAGTGTGTATAAGTTTGTTGCACCACTAAGGTTGGCAGCTTGCTTTTCGAGACTTAACGGGAAAAGTCAGATGACTCAATAGGCACTATGTGGTGAAGTTATTAAGCAGGATTTTTTTATGAACTTTTATAAAAAATTGGTTGGCTGTGCATAAAACTTGTGCGCCCAACGTAAAGTAAGAAAGTAAGCAGGTACTAGCTTGATGAGAGAGAATTGCCGTTAGAGAATTATTCTTCAAACAGCAAGACTTTCAGGGTTTAAAACTTGATCGCACACAATCGCGGAAAATTATATTATGTCCAGACTAATTGTTTCTTCCCCCTCATTCATAGGCACTTCGGGTTCGGATCTAGTGGTAGGACAAGAGGATAATGCAATCCCAGCAATTGGAATTGAGGTTCTAAAAAACGGAGTCATCGATACTCAAGCAGGTAACGATACTATCAAGGGTAGTGGCACCGGCCGCGACGACAATGGCAGTGCTGGCACAGGCACAGGCATTGCTAACAGTGGCATCATCAATGCAGGGACGCAAGACGATACTATCTCTGGCATAGGCACTGGTGGCTATCAGTATAGAACTTATGTACCTGGTATAGGTATCTCTAACACTCAGGGTGGTTACATTAATGGAGAAGACGGAAAAGATTTGATCTTCGGGATCGGAAACAGAAGCGAAGATCAAGGCTTAGGAATAGGCTCTGCTAAAGGCATCAATAATACTCAGGATAGCCGCATTGATGGAGGATTTGGGGATGACTCTATCGAGGGAACTGGAAATGGAGAATTTGGAGGTGATGCTACAGGTATCTTCAACAGTGATAGCAGCGACATTAATGGAGGAGAAGGGAATGATTCCATCCAGGGAACTGGAATTGGTGGAACTACTAGTACTGGAGGAGAAGGTACAGGTATCTTCAACAGTGGTGGTAGTGTAATTAGTGGGGATAAAGGAAACGATTCTATTGTTGGTATCGGCAAGGGCAGTGATGCAGATTTAGAACCTTTTAGATCATACAATGCGGGTAGGGGTATAGGCATTTCCAACAGCAAGGGTAGCACGATCGCTGTTGGGCAGGGAAACGACTATCTCTCTGGCACAGGCACAGGCGGTGCAAGGTACTACGCTGATAACCCTTTTGGGAACGGGCCAGAGGAGCTTGCATCTGGTGTAGGTATAGGCATTGTTAACAGTGGCACAATCAATTTAGGCGATGGCAATGATACCCTCATTGGTACTGGCATTAGTCAAGGCACAGGTATTGTTAATACTAATGGCATTATTGATCAAGGGGCAGGAGATGATATCCTTACTGGCTATGGCACCAGCATTGGCATTCAAGGTGGCACCATTGATGGCGGAAACGGTAACGATTACTTCAAAGCTCGTCGAATTGATGATAGCGGTAATTCCGTTTCAGACCAAGGGGGCGCTATTGCCGATGTCGTGATTAAGGGTGGATATGGAGCCGACACATTTGATCTTGGTTACGGTAATGCCACGATCGATGGTGGTTCGGGATCGGACAAGCTAATTTTGCCTGATTTCAAAAGTGATTACACTATTCTAGGCAACTCGAACAATTACACTATTAAGCGCGATCAGTTCACGTTGAATGTATTGAATGTTGAGGAAATTGCCTTTTTTGGCGTTCCTCAACAGAGCTAGTGTGCTTGTTGGATTACTCTTTGGGGATTTCCAACAAACACACTAGCTCTTGAGTTCCTCCTTATTGATGTTTGAAAAGTTTTATTGTAGGTATCAATAAGTTCTGAACCTCCTAAATTCCTCGATAAATTGGAGGACTTAGATTCCGGTTCTTCCCCAATTTATTAGGGAGTGGGCGCGGTCACAGGGGGGATCAATAAGTCTTAGGTACAGCCAAATACTTTTCAAACATCATCTAAGACCGCTTTGTAGCGGAGCTTTATTTAACGAAGCTTTACATCCAGTTCTGCTTTCGTGCCAATGTGAGTCGAAGATTTGTCTGTAGGTTGCGCTTTTGCGGTTGGGTTCCCGGATGTTCGGTTCTAGGGGTAGGTTTATAGGGAAGCTGTCTACATGGGCAATAGCGATGATGCAATTTGGGTTGGCTTGAAAGTAGTTATCTATTTTGATGTTCCAAGTCTTGGGCATACTTTATTTTAGTTAAATTCGTCTTGGGCTTGTTGATTCGGGGATGGGGAAATTAGGCGATGCCCAATCTCATTGCTGAGTGTCTGTTGTGGACGACTGGTAAATTTGACGCAATTGTGAAACAGTACTAACCCAAGTTGCTAGTTACTCTTATGGGCGATCGCTTTGGGACAGTAAAGCAATAAAATGCCCTCCAAGAAGAGAAAATTAGGAGGGCTAAATGCTAAACGAAATAATTTCCATATATGCTATCATAGACGACCTGTTAAAGGCGATTGGGCATAATGAAGATTGTCGTCGAGAGATGAATGACGCAGAAATTATTACAACGGCAATAACATCGGCGATGTTCTTTAATGGTAATCATAGTAAGGCTTGTACCTATATGAAAGAACATAAGTTGATATCTAATATGTTAGAAAAGTCACGATTTAACCGGAGATTACACAGTGTCTCAATGTTAATCAACGACTTGTTTCATCAAGTGGGAATGGCACTGAAGGAAATTAGTGATTCCACTGAATATCTTTTAGACTCGTTCCCAGTGCCCATCTGCGATAACATCCGTATCTTTAATGTAAAAATAATACAGTCGGCGCAGTATAGAGGTTACATCGCATCGAAAAAACGATATTTTTACGGGGTTCGAGTTCAGTTATTAACAACCAAAAATGGTATTCCTGTCGAATTTGTGTTTATGCCTGGTAGTGCCAACGATGTACGTGCTTTAAATGCCTTACCCTTGAATCTACCACCTGGTAGTGAAATTTATGGTGATTCAGCTTACACCGACTACACGATTGAGGATGACTTGGAACAAACAAGTCACATTTCTTTAAAAGTCATGAGGAAAAAGAACTCCAAGCGTCAAGACCAGCCTTGGAATCAATATATTAAACAACATACTCGGCATTATATCGAAACTGTGTTTAGTAGTATCACTTGTGTTTTTCCAAAATCAATACATGCAGTCACTTATCAAGGGTTTTTACTTAAGCTACAAGCATTCATTTTTTCTTTTACTCTTCAACAAGCTTTTATTGAATAAGTAATTTATACAACTAATAGGCATTTAAGTAGCTGAATGCTGGCAACAATGGCATCGGCACGTTGGCGCTAGGCACCAACTTTGTTGTACGCGATCGCATGAATTGAGTGATAACAAGTGCATATCAGTCGATAACCAGCAACTTGGGTTATTATGCATCCCAAAGTAGTTGAGGATTTCGCAATAACAGATCAAGAAATCAGTGACTGCAAGGAGGTTGTCGGCTGGTTCAACGCGATGTTCCATGAGTTTGTGACGCAACTGACTAAGAATGCAGAAGCCTTCGATCTCAACGAAGAGTCATAACAATGCGTTGCACTTGAGCCGCAATCAGTGCGGGTTCTGAAAATTAACGTCGTTAGCCGCGACCCAATGAATGGGGACATTATGCCGAGCAGTACGCTTGGCTGTCTGTTTCTAGCCGAGATTGTTCTACCAGAAATGCTTGGCTTCGTTGCTGATTTCCGAGAAGTTATCAGCGATCACAAAGACTAATAATTATTAAGCGATCGCCTAAAAATTACGACTCACAGGAATAGCGATCGCCTAACTCCTCAAATCGCCAATATAAGCCCCAATTTGTTTAAGTCCCTGCAAAACTTGGATACGTTCTGATGTATTTTCAAGTAACCGATAAGTATGGGATCTAGTATATTGAGGGACATTTTGGTGGCGATCGCATTTCAAAAACAATACTTCTCTTCCGTTTGTAACCATTGCATAATAACTTGACTGTAAGTTGGGAGCGCTCAACAAATAAGTAAGTGCTTGGGGAATTCCCGCCGTAACGTCTAGTCTTGCAGGCTTTGACTCGATTCCCAAAATCCAAAAACTATCTTGAATCACCAAAATATCAATCCTGCCTTGAACTGCAATAGCATTAGCTTCGTCTGCAACTTCGATATTGGTACTTACTTCTGCTTTTACCAAAAAAGGAAACTGATAGAAACCTGCTAAATCTAGCAATGGTGATATAACTACAAGCTTAACAATTTCTTCGAGAGGTGGTTCTTCTTGACTGAGATAGGTATAGTTTCGAGTGAGGCGATCTAGTCCTTGTAGTTCCGCTTCGGTTAGAGTCGGCGCATTATTTAACCATTCATCAAAAAAGCGATCGCTAGAGTCGAGTCTCAAGCCAAAAGTTTGACGGAGAGCGCCAAGGGTAAGGCTACTAGCATTTGTAATCACGGTTAAATTCTTGTAGTAATTACATGAAGTTTAAAAGTCTAGATATTTGATCTAGCCTCCAATACCTAATATACGATATATTAAGAGCAAAAGAGAGATAGCCTAAAAATCACGACTCACAGTAATAGAGATCGCCTTTAAAAGATAGATAATTGAGGCGATCGCAAGGCAAAATAATTACCAAATAACTGTTATCAACTTTGCAGCAGAAATATTTTGATCGCAAGTTAATAAAGCTACTTGGTTTCCTTGACTCTCTACAACTAAAGCTGTTGATACAATTTGGCGATCGTGCATTTCATTGATAGAGGTTAGTTCTACACTTTTTTCAATGACATCACAATCTAGTGGATGTATAAAAACTCGTCTATCATTCTTAACAACCTTTAACAAGGCATCAACAGAAGGAATCGAAGTTTTACCATGACTAACGATCCATGCCGACTCCGCCAAGGCGATCGCGGGTAAAATTAATTCACTGGTTGCATCGGAAAGAATAGCTTTTACAATAGGGCTTAAACGAGAATTACCTTCTAAAAACCAGATTAGAGCATGGGTATCAAGTATATATTTCAAGTTGATAGATTCATATCTAACTCAGAGCCTCGTCAGCATCGCCATGAAACTCAGCATCTTTGAAATCAGACTCAGTAGATTGCTGAGAACCTGAAAACATACCAAAAGACATTAGCTGACTATTTGAACTGACTGATTTAGAAGTTAAAAAAGTTACAAAAACTTGGCTTTCAGTAATGTCTTGCGGGACTTCAGCTAATTCGATTTTGCCGTTTCTGTATATTCCTTGAATTGTTTGTAACATAATGGGTTGCGTTGAGGAACTTGAGCGATCGCTAATAAATCACGGCACCATAACATTTTAGCTAAAATTTGACTGACTTAATACTTCAGCGCGATGGCTTCGCCGATTCGCAAAGCGACCATCGCATAGCTGGAAATAATACCCGCCTTTGATTTGATGAAAATTGAACTAGCGATCGCAGGCAAAATTAATTAACCCTTTGATATTCGCCTCAACACCGCAACCATTTAAAATTTAATTATTTGATATTTTCAAATGCAATAGAAATTAATTTAGATAGCATTTTTTATTAGTAACCGATTTTTCACCGATATTTAACCGATATTTCAACTTCTAAAATGTAACATCTTGGAACGAAAGCATTTTGGTAAGTTTATTTAAAATTTTAAGGAAATTTTTATGCCCCATTTTTCAATAAATATTTCCAATATTGTTATTACCAATAAAGAGTATCGCAAGCTTAGAGCTTATGCAGAATATCGTCAAATATCAATTCATGAAGCAATACGGTTATTAATTGATTCTCTTCCAGAATGCTCTCCAAATAATAAATTAAGTAGAAGCCATTCGTTTATGTTTCCTAGAAGGTTTTTACACATTTCTTTCGATAATAGGTAACTTAATAAATCATTTTTTCTTCAAGTTACCTAGCTGTGAATTTTTGTACCACATACCACAGTGAATTTTGATTATGAATACTCTTCCTTCTTTAAATTTAGTTAAATCTCTAGAAAATTCTGTTACAGAAACGCCAAATTCTCAACCCATTTATGCTCTAATTTCAGTTCATGGCGACCCGACAGCTGAAATTGGTAAAGAAGGGGCAGGTGGTCAAAATGTCTACGTGCGAGAATTGGGGTTAGCATTAGCAAAACGCGGCTGTCAGGTTGATATGTTTACCCGACGCGAGTACCCCGACCAAGAAGAAATTGTGGAATTAGCACCAGGGTGTCGCACTATTCGTTTAAATGCTGGGCCAGCAGAATTCATTACTAGAAATGATTTATTTGAATATGTACCAGAATTTGTAGAAGCCTGGCTGAATTTTCAACAACGAACAGGGCGTAGCTATGCCTTGATTCACACTAACTATTGGCTTTCTGCTTGGGTAGGATTAGAACTTAAATCTCGATTGGGACTACCCCAAGTTCATACCTATCACTCTATAGGAGCAGTTAAATACCGTAATGTGGAGAATCCGCCGCAGATTGCTGTAATTCGTCATTGTGTGGAGAAGGCTATTTTAGAACAAGCAGATTATGTAATATCCACTAGCCCCCAAGAAGCGGAAGATTTACGTCAGTTAATTTCGCAGTATGGACGTATTAAAGTTATTCCCTGCGGAATTAATACTGAACATTTTGGTTCTGTAAGTAAAGAAATTGCTCGCCAACAGTTGGGAATTGATGCAGATTCTCAGATAATCTTGTATGTAGGACGTTTTGATCCCCGTAAGGGAGTTGAAACCCTAGTCAGAGCTTGCGCCAATTTACCTTCAGGATTTCAACTCTATCTAGTTGGTGGTAGCCGTGAAGATGGAGCAGACTTCAAAGAACAACAACGTATTGAAACTTTGGTGAACGACCTGGGATTGGAAGCCGTTACAGTTTTCACGGGACGAATTTCTCAAGCGCTGTTACCTGCTTACTATGCCGCAGGGGATATCTGCGTTGTACCGAGTTACTACGAGCCTTTTGGTTTAGTGGCGATTGAAGCAATGGCAGCCGGAATACCTGTAATTGCGAGTAATGTGGGAGGATTGCAGCATACGGTGGTGCATGGTGAAACTGGATTTTTAGTTCCTCCTTGTGATTCTAAGGCATTGGCGATCGCTATTTACAGTTTATTACAAAATCCAACTCTCAAAGAAAGCTATGGCAATGCTGCACAAAATTGGGTTCAGTCTCGTTTTAGCACTCAGGGAGTTGCCGCCCAAGTTCACGAACTCTATCAATCTTTAACACTTGATACATTTGTTCAAGAAATTATTCAAACTAAAAAGTTAACTCCAGATTTGGAAAGACAAATCCAAAGTTTGTTGAAGTCAAAAGTTTTGAAATCCAATGAAATTAAAGCTCTAGAAAAATTAATTGACTCTTTTTCTAATGACATTGTGCAGTGGGCAACCAATTAAACCAATTCGCAATGGGCTAACGCCCCGCTCCGCTAACGCAATTCGCAATTACGTTTTGTGACGGGGATTTAGACCCCGACACAAAACGTGCTGCCTATCTTGCTGGGGACTTAAACCCCCAAAGTTCGTTAAATGATATCGTTGCCGATTAAAGACTTATTATTAATACCGCAGTTCTTGCTGGGAGCAAGGGGAAAGAGGTTTATCAATACTGTACTATTTTAGTGGAAGCAAATATGAAACTGCTTTTGGTGATTGAATTAGATAATACCTTGGTTGGTAACAATCGAGCTATTGCCGCTTTAAACCAAAGGCTAGAAGCTATACGCAATCAGATTTACTTAGTCTATGTTACTGGCCGCTCTTATGCTTCTAGTCGTCGGGTGATAGCAAAAGCACGGCTTTTGAAACCCGATTATTTAATCGCTAGTGTAGGCACTGAAATTTATCAACAGGGTGTGCTTCTAGAAAAAGATTGGGCAAATCAAATCTCAAAAGATTGGGATTGGGATGCAACTTGGACAATTGCTAGCTACTTTTCTGCACTGATATCCCAACCCGATAGTTATTTGAGTAATTTATACTACTGTCGTCGTCGAAGCATATTAGTTAAAAGACTTAGTAACAATAATGTAAAAATAACTGTAACAAAAGATATCCAGTTAAATTCAATACTAAATCCTTTTGTGTTATTTATCCACCGGAAAATCCAGAAAGAATTATTACCGATAATAAATGAAGGAACTTCTAAGATTTTCAATACTGGTATTAGTAAAAAGCTAGAAATCAGCACCAATGCCAAAGACATAAAAGCGAGGTTTAACAAAGCTTTTACACCTGAGAGAGGTTTAGTTTTATCAGTTCTAGCAAAAGGAAGCTCTCGGCGAGTCACACTAGGAGGTGCGTAAATTGCTATACCTTCTTCCCTATCTTCGACTCTAATTGACTGCGGACAGCGTAGCAATTGTACTGCTATCCAGATATCGCCAATTGCACCGCCTGTATTGAATGCAATTACCCAAATTAACCAACTTGCTTGAGGGAAAATTGCTAGCAGTAATAAACATACAATATCAAGGACTACCAATGGTGCTAACCCAATCATAATAAAAGCATTACGACGAAAAAAGTCACCTGGTGAAGTGGCGTAAGCAAGAGGTAAGAAATATTTAACTTTCAATCCATAACGCGGTGAACCACCAAAGGCAGCAAACGCAATTCCATGCACCAATTCATGAACAATGGTAGTTATACAAATAATAGTAAGCAAAACTAAAAAAGCAATAATTCCTCGCCAAGCTCCATCTCCAGAACTTTCTACACTAAAAATTACTGTTTGTTCGTGAATGATGGCATAATACCAACTTGCACCTGCTGCTGCCAATATTAACAATAATGAACCTAAAGTAGTCCAAATTAGTGATATTTCTGGAGTTACACGAAATACATAGATTGGCTCATTTCGAGTTGCTATATTCATAATTACTGCTAATTATCAACACTTATTTTTTAGATTAATAATATTTAGTGTTTTTCCATCACTCTATAGATTGATCTATTTAAACGCTTCTTGTAGTTGTTCATCTGTCAGAGATTTAATTAAACTTAACGGTAGTGGCTGCTGACTAATTGTATTAATGTAATCTGTACTCAAATAGGGAAGGTAAATTGATTGTTCAGCAATGTATGTTTCAAAAAAGGGAACACTCAAAGCTTTAACATAATGACGTGCCAAAGCAGGACTTGAACCGATTACTTGTGAAGGAACAGGCACAGTTGCATTTGGTGATTCTGCAATCGTAGAAAAATGTGTCCCGCCATTGATAATTACTAAATATTTATTTGGAGTTGTTAACCAAGTAAAAGGCTGAATTTGCTCTGCTAAAGCCGGAGCAACTGTATCAGCACTGCCAGATACAATCATCACTGGAATTTTGATTTGGCTGAGACTAGCCTGACCAAAAATACTACTATCAACTGGATTAATTGCAATCGCCGCTTTTATCCTTTGATCGGATAAATTGTATTGAATCTTTGGTAACTTGAGCGCTAAACATTGAAGCAAAAGCGAAACATTTAAAGTATCTTTTAAGGCTGGACAGTCAGCTTTCACTTGCTGAAAATTAATCTTTGCACCTGCCAATGCTAAGGCTGTATATCCACCAAAAGATTGCCCTACTACACCAATTTCTTCTAAATTTAAACGTCCCTTAAATGTTGAATCAGACTGTGACAATCTAGTGAGTTCATCTAATAAAAATTTTATATCTAAAGGTCTATCAATTAGTTCTCTAGGATTGGTAATTGTATCTGCTGTACCCGCTAATAATGCTTGTATTTGTTTTGAATTACTACCAGGATGTTCTGGAACAGCAACCACAAAACCATAAGATGCGAGATGTTCAGCTAGATATGCAAAACTCGTTCTATCAGAACCAAGTCCGTGGGAAATGACAATTATCGGACGAGGAGTTTGAGTAGTTGGGAGGTAAATATCAGCAGGAAATCTTCTCTGACGTGAGAGGTCATTAAGTGTAATTGTTTGCTTTGAGAAACCAAAACTTCCGGTTTTTCCCAAGTCCATTAATGAAACAGTTTTAAGTGTAGAAGCTGTAGTTACTTTTTGTTGGGATTGTTGGTTAATAAGTGCAACTGCATTTTGAGTTTGATTTACTAAATTCTGTAGTGACTCTGCTATTGCCAAACTCTGGTCTAAGTTAATGGAAATTGCGCTTGCTGGAAACTGACGTAATACATTTAAAAGCGTAAAATTTTTTTGATCTGCGGCTGACAAAATTAGTGCAGCGCGAATTGCATAGAACCCTGACAAGTGAGATTCTGTTTGAATAACTTTCCCCAATTTTTCTAATAATCGTTCACCAATGGGTGTATAAAGAAATTGCGAAACTTCTACTTGATTTAAAGGAATAGGAGTTAGTAAAACTTTCCGCAGTTGAGTTAGTTGTTTTTTGTCTACATAATGACTATATCCAGCTAAATCATTGTCTACTTTGCCTGTTGTAGCATAGGTTTCGAGGGAACTAATGGGGATAGACCTTTCTAAAAGACCATAATTAAATTTTAGTCGTTCTGCACCGAAAGCGGGATAAGCAGTTAGTGTAGGTAGTAACCCGATACTAAAAATTCTCAAAGCCAATTTTAGCCAAACAGTTTTTTGATTTATCAAATGAGTCATGATATATCATTTAAAATAGTACATTATGCAACAGTAAAATTAGCGGATAATAAAAGTTGATAGAGATTAACATCCCTTTCAACTAAGCAAGCATGACCGCTATGAGGTAAAGCTATGATCTGATGATTAGGGAAAATATTACTTAAATATTGTGCTTCTGCTTCTGAAGGTAAAAGTCGGTCATTTCTACTACCAATTAGTAAGACAGGTTGAGTAATTTGAGATAATTTATTCTCGTCAATATCAAAGTCTCTCATCAGGGATAATCGCTGATTAGCAGTTTCTTGTGGTGCGGAACTAGTCGATTTTGAAAGAGCAAGGCTTGCAGTAGGTGGAATTCGACTTAAATTAGCTAGAAATGGTAAAGATAAAAACGAGGATATTTTATAAAAAAGCTGAGGTGTATAAGGAAATAAAAGTGAACCTAAATTTAACCAAGGTACTCGATGAAATGAAGAAGCAGAATTAATTAAAATAATCTTTGTAAATAGCTGAGGAAACTTTTCTAGGACTTTGAGTGCCAAGCAACCACCGAATGATTCTCCACAAAGATAAACGTACCTACGCGGTGTTTTTTCTAGTTCTATCTTAGTTAAATTTATCACTTTTTCTGTCATTTCATCCCAACTTGTTAGATCGTCAGGTGGAATAACAAAACAACGCACATCAAAAGCAGCTTCTAAACCTGCTGTTTGAATATATATCAATTCCTTCCCAGTCTCATCCATCCCCGGTAGAAACACAAAGAGTGGATAATTTGGGTTAGATGATTGCGTAGTTATAAAATAAGGATGACTTTGAGTTTTAGGTGCCATAACTAAACTAATATATATTGATAATGAAAGCTCTAACGTTGGCAAGTCATCAAATAATCTTAATTCCGACTAAACTAATTCAGAAGCAGTCCTGCTTATTTTTCCACTTTCTTGTGTTTTAATATCATCACTATTTGCTGTTAAAGACTCCTGTATTAAACGTAAATCAAGCAGACTGGCGACCCAACCAGCCGTCAATCCTTGGAAAAAAACTGTCATCATTATTGTCAAAAATACTAAGACTTTAATTGAATCACCGCCATTAATACCCTGTTTTGTAAGTGAAACCGCAAATAAAGAAGCTAAAGAAGCAGCTACAATTCCACGAGGAGCAACCCAAGATAAAAATAACTGCTGTTGCCAGTTAAAATCTTGATTCCAAGTAGATATTAAAATATTAATAGGACGCACTATTAGCATCAGTACTAAAACTGTCAGAACACTACCCCAACCTAAAGCAAAAACACTGGCAATTGATAAGTCTGCTGCTAACAGAATGAACAAAACTGAATTGGCTAAAATACTCAACTGTTCATTAAATCGACGCAATAAAGGTTCTGAAGGTAGGTTACTAGCTTTTAAAACTATCCCCATAACTACAGCAACCACCAAACCAGACTCACCACGTAAAACTTGTGCCAAACTAAATAAACCCCAGACACTAGCTAAAACGACTAGATTTTTTAACTCTTGGGATAAGAATTTATCCTGTTTGATAATTTGGGATAGCAACCAGCCTCCAGTTGTACCAATAGCTATGCCTATACCCAAACGCAAAACTAGACCCTTAATTAAAATGAGTGGCTCCACATTTCCACTTAAGACAAAGTGAAGCACAATCACAGCCAAAATTGCACCAATTGGATCGATAAAAACACCCTCTCCTTCTAAAAGTGTTGAGACTTTTTTTTCTACACCAATTTGTTTGAGGAGTGGATTAATTACTGTTGGGCCTGTCACAACTACTAAGGAGGCATAAAGAAAAGCAATTGACCAGGGAAATTCACTCAGCCAGTGTGCAGCTATTCCAGCACCAGTTAAGGTAATTAGCACTCCCAAAGTGACAAGATTGCGAAGACTACTAGAAACCTCTTTTAACTCTCCTAACTGTAGATTTAAACCACCCTCGAATAAAATCAGCGCCACTGAGAGGGAAACTACAACTTCTAAACCAACACCCAGTAAAGATGGATTTAAAAAATCAAAACCATCTCGCCCCAGAAGAATCCCAAATAGAAGTAGCAAGACTATACTAGGAATGTGAAAATAACCAGCTAAAACTTGAGCAGCAATACCAGCTACAACTGTTGCACTGATCAGAATAGTAATGGGTAAGGATTCTTCCATAGAAAATTTAAGTTGTGTTGTACAACCTCCTATAACTGAATAGTTCTAAATTATGAGGTTTATATTTCAGGAAAAAAATGATAGCTATTTACGCTGTACTGTACTAGCATTTTAACAGGTTGATACTGGCGCGACAGGCGGGAGCATAGTTTACTTCACCAAAGGAGTATACTAACGCACTGCTAGCGATCGCCACTAACTTAATACGCTTGGGTTAAGGGCTACTGGCAACAATTTTGGGTTTTCGAGACGCGATAAATCGCCGTCTCTACAAATATTTTGTTGCCCATTCTGAACTGTATTGGCTACTAACTCACTTATCTAAATCGACAAGATTGGTCTATAGTCGGAGTCTCCTCAAATTGCACCATTATTAGAACAGCTGGCACATCGCCTACTGTTCCAGATAAGTGACCTTTATGACCTTGCGCGTCTGCTTTCGTACCCTGATCTTCTCCAAAGGAAATTTCGCCAACACCCATCTCGACTCGCTGTCCGTCCATAGTCTCCACAAACCAGCGTCCCGATAAAGGTATGATCCACTGGGGTTTCGGGTTCTCATGCCAGTTACCAACCCATCCCACAGGTAGCACAGTAAAAGTGATTGTAGCACCGGACTGCTTCAAATTAGAAAGCCACTGCGGTGAGGTATCCGGGGCTATGCCTTTTTCCATAAAGTCTTCAATTTGACAACGGGATTGGTGACTTATACCGTCGTTGTCAGTCCAGACGTGCCAGTATTCAATTGTTGGTTTGGGTGATGTATTCTGCATAATAATGGCTCTTTTTTATCCGAAATGTATTGAAAGGCGAACTAGAAATTAGGAATTACGAAATTCTAATCGTATAATTGCGTCCTTCCCATTTGCTGCTTTCAATCCAGAAAAAGGTAAAGTTGATTGGCTGTTGCTGATTATCATCAATAGCAATATCTACAAAATTAACCCCTAATTTTGTAGAAGTTGCAGGTGTATCTTTTACAGTTTGCCAATTATCATCTGACCAGTGCAATTGAAAAGACGCTAAAGCATGAATTCGCAATGTATAACCTTTTTTAACTTTGTCTATTTGACGGTTAAACTTCCAAATTTCCAACGATTTACACTGCTTTCTTTCGCCTAGATATCGATTCGCCACCTGTGGAATCAAATCAAATACCTGACCATCATGATTTGACCGTAGCAGTTTGATATACTCCGAATGTGCCCACATTAAAGGCATTGCCGAACCTGTTGGTTTTCCTAAATACAGATGGTTTTCAGATATATCTGCTTCATCCCAAACCTGTTCAGGTAGTAAACAAGTATCTGATGCAAATCCTTCCATCGCCTTAATATATGTTTTGACATCGCCGCCCATAGCTAATTCATAATGTCCCCGTTCTCCTGTTAAGAGAGGCCAAGCGCGTCCCTTACCAAAACCAGTATAAGGACTGCCGTCTTCTTGCTGGCCGTAGCCATCGTGGTTGTAACGATGCCAACAAGGCCCAGCAGATGTATCTACTTTTAAAACTGCATCAATTACTTTGACAGAATCAACAATAATTGGATCGTCAGCTTTGCGAATTCCATAGCGTACTAATTGCAAAAACCCGCCATCAACAATTTCCTTCGCGGGAAATTCTGACGGTTCGCCAGGTGGTTTATTTCTGATAACAAGAGTTCCTTGGTTAGGATTTTCGTTGGGTTGAGGATTATTAATATCTGTAGGAGTAATCCGAATGTAATGGCGTTTGATGCCAGAAACTAAAGTTCCTTCAGTAGTAACCGTCCAATCTTCGATGTGAGATTCTAAAAAATCAGCGTATTCTTCGATAAACGTTGCTGTTACTTCATCGTCACGTTCACGAACAAATTGAGCAGCACAAATTAAGGCGGCAATATTAGATGCTAATGTTGATGGTGAATAACCACTATTTTCTTCCCAGCGTTCTTGTTGGGTAGCTGGCCCATGACGAATTAAATAACCAGCCGCCCGTAAAATCATCGGATAAATATCGAAGTTTAAACAAGTTTTTTGCTGATGTAATAGCCATGCTAAAAGAATGGGAAATGCCACTTCATCAAGCTGGATACCTGTCCAATAAGGTTTACCATCAACCCAGAAATTTTGGGGAAAACCGCCATCTTCCTGCTGACTAGTGGCGAGATAAATTAGCGATCGCACTGCTGTATCTGTTTCGCCAGCAGCTACTAAACCTGCTACACTGCTAACCATATCCCGCGTCCAGACAAGGTGATAGCCTCCTTGGTCTTGGTCGTCTTTGGCTTCACCCCAAGGGATAGCCAGAGATGCAATTAATGCGCCAGGATAGGTTTTATCTTCATGTGCCAACAACAGACTAATGCTGTTGTGATACAACTTCCCATCATCATAAGAGACATTTTCTAATGAGTGGATGTCGTCGCGCGATCGCTTCCACTGTTCGTTATATTGCTGCTTCTGCTGTTCAAAAGGAATATTCAGCGACTGAAATAGTGTAGAAATTGCATTATGCAGATTTGTCCCAAATGCCAACCCTAAAGTAAACTCTTTAGTGCTGTCTAAATTTAGTTCTCCAGTTAATGCTATGTTGCCATCTACAGCACTATCAAACTCCCAATCCATCTGAAAATTATCAGCTAAATCTGTCCAACCATCACTTTCACCAACGTAGCCACAAGAAAGACGGGTAAAGGGAATTGTTGCACCCATCGCTAACCATCTTCCTCCTTTCTCGGCTGTGAGAATTCGATGTCCAGCAACTTGTACAGCGTAACCATTATTACCTCTACCTCCAACTTTCAGATGTGGCGCACACAAAGCGTATAGCTGGAGTTGGGAAATAAAATCGCTATCTCCTGTTAATTTTGTGCGTTGTAAAATACAGGATAAATGCGGGTCAGCAATTACTTCTTTGATGACAGCATAACGCTCTTGTGGATCGGAATTAGTGATGCGATATCCTAAACCATGAGTCCACATCGGTTCAACTTTTGATTCGAGATGTCGTTTCTCTTCGTGAAAAAAGCTTTTTCCATCAGAAATTAAATACTGCAAATCCCGAACTTGTGGTTTGTCTACTGTGGGATGGTAGATTTCAGTCACAACACCATTCCAGATAGTAAACCAAATGTTACTAGAGGTAGAGTAAGCTGTGCCGACTCCATCTTTATTTGCATGAGTCCACCGAGGATCGATACCTGGTGAGCCAAAAGCCTGTCCTTGACTAAGAATTTTTACCATAGTTTGTTGGGCAAATCAGCGCTGTTGTTGATTTTTATTAAAATTTTATTGAGAAGTTTGAGAATATTTGCGAGATGCAGTTAAGGATTTAGCTTCAATAAAAATTTGTTTGATCTCAGGATGCTTTTGGCGAATGTTTGCTTCTAAACTTTCTACAGTTAAAGCTATTTCTTCACCTGTAAGATTGTGAGAAAATTGAAGTTCTAAGTTGAGCAATACTTCTTTAGGAGCAAGTTGCATTGTTAGCACCCGGATAACTTCTTTCACTCCTGGTTCTGTTTTTGACAAAGAACGGATATTAGCTATAGTTTGAGGATCTGCACTCTCACCAACTAATAAACCTTTACTTTCTCTCGCTAGTACCACTGCTACTATAGCTAAGATAATGCCAATAATAATTGAGGCGATCCCGTCAAAATAAACATTATTAAATAAATGTCCTAAGAAAATTCCGATTAAGGCAACGATTAAACCTAAAATTGCGGCAGTATCCTCAAATAATATTGTAATTACTGTAGGATCTTTACTATTTTTGATAGCTTGCCAAAAATTTTGTTTACCTTTGGTTGGCAAAAACTCTTTCAAAGCTACAGTCCAAGAATAACCCTCTAATAATATTGCCACACCTAACACAATATAATTCCACATTGGGTCTTCTAAAGGACTAGGATTAATTAAATGAGTAATTCCCTCATAAATTGACATCCCGCCACCAATGGCAAAGATGAGGATGGCAACAATAAAAGTCCAGAAGTAAAGTTCTTGTCCATAACCAAAAGGATGACTATCATCTGCTGGTTTTTGGCTTCTGCTAATTCCCAGCAAAAGTAATAGTTGGTCGCTAGTATCTACAATTGAATGAATACCCTCAGATATCATTGC
This sequence comes from Nostoc commune NIES-4072, assembly GCF_003113895.1. Taxonomy (NCBI): domain Bacteria; kingdom Bacillati; phylum Cyanobacteriota; class Cyanophyceae; order Nostocales; family Nostocaceae; genus Nostoc; species Nostoc commune. The sequence goes on from NZ_BDUD01000001.1 coordinate 3,588,968, forward strand.
GGAACTGCCAGTAATGGAAGCGGCGATAAATTTAGTAATAGCGATCGCTAAATTCGACCCCATCGCCGCAAAGATTGTTTTTTTAGATGAATCAATTGCCATGATTGTAAATATTAGCTTCTAAATAGGTAAATTTCTTACAGATTTATTTCTCCTCTTTCTCATAGCATAATGCATCATGTTATGGTGGTGTTCGCTATGTTCTTGTTCGCTGCCGCTATTCATCATTTTCAGCATATTCGGCCCGCCAGTTTTGAAGAACCGCGCAACGAGTAAAGCTGCTAAAGCCAAAAACAAAATATTCAATACTGTAGTGTAGTTAAATTGGATAGATACCTCAACTACTTTGGCGCTGTGTTCTTGTGGTATTAACCCCAAAACTTGGAACAGAAATTCAATGATTAATGCCGCACTTACCATCGCTGCGTAAAAAGCGATCGCTAGAAATATACTAATTTTCAAACCGTAATATTTGCGGTAAATATTTAAAATTGGCAGTATAATCAGGTCGGCAAAAATAAATGCAACTACGCCTCCAAAACTAATACCTCCATTCCACAGCACAGCCGCTAGAGGAACATTCCCCACAGAACAAACAAAGGAAAATATCGCTACAATTGGCCCGACAATTGGCCCCCATAACTTCGACCATATAGGGTGATCTGTGAGAAAGAATGCTTGCCAAAAGTCGTTGGATACCCAAGCAGCCAAAGCCCCTGCAATTACTAGTCCCAGGGCAATATCTAACCACACCGAAACCCAGTCCATGACAAAGTAGTGGCTAATGGATGTAAACCCTTTATCAGAAAAAATCCTTTGCCAAATAGAACCTTCTGTGACTGACATATCCATATTGGCGTGTCCTTCCATTTTACCGGAAAGTCCCCGGTTGGCTTGTTTTTTAGCTGCTTTCACCATCTGAGGTTTGAGGAATACTTTAAACAGAAATACCAGTATGGCAATCATCAATAGCCCGCCAATAAACTCAGCCAGGGTAAATTGCCACCCCATTAATACTGCCAAGATAATGCCTAGTTCAATGACTAAATTAGTTGAGGCAAATTGAAATGCGATCGCGGCTGTAAAGTTACCCCCTTTGCGAAAGATTGAGCGGGCAAGGGCGACAGAAGCGTAAGAACACGACGATGAAGCTGCACCTAAACCACAGGCTACTGCGATCGATTTTGGTGACGCATCTGGTAGTAGTCGGCTCATTTCCCCTTTGGAAATTACCGCTTGAACAATACCTGATAGCGTAAAACCAAGAATGAGCGCCCAAAGAATTTCCCAGAACATAGAAAATGTCATACTAAGTGCTAGGAAAATTCCATTTATGGGGTCGCTAAAAGGGTTTATAGTGTTCATTTTTATCAATTATCAGAATAGTTTTATCCCAATTTCTAAGTAGTAGAAACTTCTAATTCACCATCGAGATGGGTAACTTCCCATTGAGTTTGTTGGCCATCGCGCCAAAAGCGTAATCCCACCGTAGCGTCTCCCACGGACAAATTTGTGAGTTCTAAATCAGGTAAGAAATCTGGTAGATTCGGTTGTACTTTTAACTGTTGTTTTGAGGCATCAGCTTTAAGTCCTAAAATAGTACGAATGAGTAAAAAAATTGAACCAGCAGCCCAAGCTTGGGGTATATTAGCGTCTGGGTATGGGACTGGAAAGTTATCATCTTGGCGTTCAATTCCCGCAAACAATTCTGGCATTCGCCCAGCTTGAAAATAACTAGCAGCAGTAAAGATACCCTCAGCAATGCGGTTAGCTTCTTGGTGATAGCCATATCGCTTTAATCCGGCGGCAATTATGGAGTTGTCGTGAGGCCATACACTACCTCGTTGATAACTAATTGGGTTATATGCCTGATTTTGAGATGAAAGAGTCCGTACACCCCAACCACACCACATATCTGGCTGAAAAAGTCGGTTAACAAGTTTTTTGGCTCGTTCCTGTGGGACAATACCAGACCATAGTAGATGACCAGGATTTGAGGTAATTGATTGAATTTGCTGCTTTTTATCGTCTAATCCTAAACAGTAAAAGCCAACTGAATCCATCCAGAATTGTTCATTAAATCGTTGATAAAGTTCTTCGGCTTTTTGACGTAGCTTTTTGGCTTGCTCTTTTTCGCCCCAAACTTCATAAATTACAGCTGCCCTCAGCCACGCATCATAAACGTAGCCTTGAACTTCACACAAAGCGATTGGCGGCTCAACTAACTCACCATTTGGGTAAACTATTGCATCACCCGAATCTTTCCAACTTTGATTGCGTAATCCTTTTGGCGAATGAGTTAAATACTCAACAAAGCCATCGCCGTCAAAATCGCCGTATTTGTCAATCCAATTTAGTGCCTTTTCCAGTGGCGCTCGACACTCATCAAGCATACTGACATCAGCATTCCAGTTATAGGCTTCAGCTAAAGTAACAATCCAAAGGATGGTAGTATCTACTGTTCCGTAGTAGGGATGATATAGAAGTAGGTTTAATGTAGTTAACTCATCGCGGCGCATTTCGTGGAGCATTTTGCCCGGTTGGGCATCGTGCCAATCATCCAACTCAGTTGCTTGGAGTTGAGCCAGTTTCAGTAACGTGCCACGAGCAAATTCATGATAAACTGCGATCGCTTGCAAGCTAGCAATTATTGAGTCGCGTCCAAAAACGGCAACAAACCAGGGTATACCAGCAGCAGGCATCCAAAATTGATGTCCATTATCATCCACCTCAATCCGCAATGCTCCCATATCTGCGATCGCTTGCTGATAGTATTCGGCAATTTCAGCATTAGACGATCGCAACTTTGTCGCATTAGTCAGAAATTCATCCCTAACCTTTCCTGCTTTCGTACTGTGAGGCACAGCGCAGGTATTTTGAGGTTTGAAAATATTTCCATCTGCTAAGGCTGTAAAATTGACACAAGTGTGCCATGTTTTCCCAGGAGCAATGACCACATCAAACATTAAACGACCATTGGCATAGCGTGCCTCAGAACTAGTACAAACTGGCTCAATCACAATACCTCGCAAGAAAGAGCCGTTACGATATTCAGTAGTGAGTACACCATTTTCCCATCTGGTTTGTGTTTCACCCCGCGTCAAAATTTGCTGTGATTTGACATCAAAAATATCCGCAAAATCAGAACGCACAGCTAGCATTAATTGAAACTCAACAACTTCATTGTGATAGTTAGTTATATCAATATCTTCATGCATACCTTCCACAATATCGCGCCGAACAGTTACAAGCAAACTACCAGGAGGTAAAGAGTCGTTGATAGTAGGAAGTTGTGGGTTAGTGAATTGGTAAAGTGCATTATGATGGGTGATATTGCTAGAGGCTAGCAACGAAAGTCGATAGCGATTAAGAGAAATTTCGTAGTAAGAAATTAGCCGTGTGTCCCAAACAAAAAAACCTTGAGGTAAATTCTCGTCGATAGAACCATCACTAGCCGTTACTAAAAAAGAAGAGCCATCGTTAATAGTTATCAAACCCGAATTGACAGTAACTTTTGTAGGCATTTTAAATTAACCAATTCTGTGGTTTTAATACCAATTCTCCAAAAGGAAGCAACAGATATAAATCACGAAAGTCTTACTGCATCTAAGTTTCTTAATTGCGTAAAGCCTGCGGCATAGCTGCGCTTAGAGCGTAGCGGGGCGTTAGCCCATTGCCAATTGCCAATTGCGAATTGCGAATTGCGAATTGGTATTAACCATTCTCTGTAAAACCCGGATACAAAGTCATACCACCATCTACAAACAGTGTTGTACCGTTGACATAATCAGAGTCATCAGAAGCCAACCAAACTGCTGCTTTGCCGATATCTTCTACATCACCCACACGTTTCGCTGGAATCAATTGTAGTAACTTCGCCTCTGCTTGTGGAGTATCCCAAGCTGATTTATTGATTGGAGTTTTAATTGCACCAGGAGCAATACTATTGACGCGAATTTTGTGAGGAGCAAGTTCTTGGGCAATACTTTGCATCATCATATTAATACCGCCTTTACTCGTAGCATAATTAACATGACCAGCCCAAGGAATTACCTGATGTACTGAACTGATACAAATAATCTTACCTGCGGCACATGAAATATCAGGCTTCACACCTCGACGCAAAAACTCTTTTGCAGCTTCTTTAGCACATAAAAATTGCCCTGTCAAGTTTACATCAATAACTTTATTCCATTGGTCAAGGGTCATATCTACAAATGCTGAATCTTTTTGAAGACCTGCATTGTTTATCAAAATATCAATAGTGCCAAATTCTTGAAGCGTTTTGCTAAACATCGCTTTTACTTGGTCTTCTTTGCTGACATCGGCTTGAATAGCGAATGCTTCTCCATTAGCAGCTTTGATATCATCAACAATCTTTTGAGCTTCTTCAGCTTCAGAATGGTAATTGATAACGACTGCTGCACCTGATGCAGCCAAATAGCGAGCGATCGCTTCACCAATTCCAGAACTACCACCTGTCACAAGTGCTTTTTGACCTTTAAGCAGATAAGGGGAATAACTCATAATACTTTTTCAGAATTTTTGTTATGTATTTTCATTTGCAAAGTTTGAGGATAGCTGATATTGAAAACTTATGATTGAATCCAAATTGAAACAAGCTGTCCTACGTTGAACTTTTTATACCAATTACACATTTTGCTTATGTGTTTAATTTTTGACAGCTATTTTGATGATTCTGGCATTACTTTAGAGGTTTGCAAGAATGAACGCTTCTAGCCATTGGAATAATAAATATCTCTACCGAAAGAACTATAAAAATTTCATCACGATTTCATTATTGGATGAAATCTTTAAAGGATGAAGTCAGTTGCATGTCTTTCTTAAGCTAGAGATAAATTTTATAATATTTTTTATATTGATTGATTTATACAAGACTCATATTGAATTTTTGCGAAGCTAGTACAAGGTCTGTTGAATATGTCTAGTCAAACCGATGTACAAGTACAAAGAATTAGAGCTATTGGCTTAACGGTGACAAACTGCGTAGGCGCAGCCCGTCGTAGACATCGCTCTTTGGAATTCTATACACAAGCACTTGCTTTTGAACTCGTTTCTGACATTACTGTTGAAGGACAGGATTATAGCGACTTAGAAGGTGTGACTGGGGCAAAAATTCGCATTATCACTTTACGATTAGGTGATGAACTTATCGAGTTGATGGAGTATCTTAATATTCAGGGTAAATCCATCCCCAGCTATTCACAAAGTAATGACCTGTGGTTTCAACATCTGGCAATTGTAGTGAGTGATATAGATCGTGCTTATGCTCACTTGCGTACATTTTCCATTGAACTAATTTCAGTTGCTCCCCAGACAATACCACCTGAAAATGAAGCATCGGGTGGTGTCCGCGCTTTTAAGTTTAAAGACCCTGATGGTCATGATTTAGAGTTAATTTGGTTTCCGCCTGATAAAGGAAAAGATAAATGGCATCAAAATAGTCATCGCTTGTTTTTGGGAATTGATCATAGTGCGATCGCTATTTTCAATACCGAGCAGAGTCTACACTTTTACTGCAACCTCCTGGGAATGCAAATTGATAGCCGCAGTCTCAACTGGCGTGCAACCCAATCTCGCTTGGATAATTTACCAGGAGCCGAAGTCAAAATTACAGGACTGCGACCTGTTCAAGATGGTGTGGGAATTGAACTGTTAGACTATATTGTGCCTGGAAAAGGCCGCCCAATGCCGAGTGACTGGAAAAGCTGCGATATTGCACATATCCAAATTGAGCTAGTTGTAAATAATCTTGAGCAGTTAGTGGATAAGCTACGGCGTAACGGGGTTGAGTTTGTATCGTCGCGGATTGTGCAGTTTAGCGATCGCTCTTTTCCTTATCGGCAAGGTTGTTTAGTTAAAGATCCTGATGGACACGCAATATTGCTAATTGGGGAATCTTGATTGGCTATAATGCTTGTAGTGAGTAGGACATAAATAAAAATGTCAGAAAAAACTTTCGATATTGCTTACTTATCTGATAATTTACTTGAGTTATTATCAGATATCCAAAATAATGTTGAAATTACGCTAACTCGTCAAGGGGTTCCTTGGGCAAAGGTTTTACCTCTGTCTCAAGCAGAGTCTACAGATGAAAAAGCAAATTTAAATAATGGCTCAATGGTGATGAGTAGTGAAGATATCTTAGAACCCAGAGTTGCAGGTTTTTGGCAAGGGCAGGTTAAGATATCTGATGATTTTGATGAAACTTCCCAAGAGGTGATTGCTGCTTTTTATGGGGAAGATTAATGAGTTTTCTGCTAGATACTCATATCCTGCTCTGGTTTTTAGAAAATGATTCTAAGTTGTCAAATCAGGTACGAAAGGTAATTACTAATCCTGAAAATTTAATTTTTGTCAGTGCTATTAGTGCTTGGGAAATTTCGATTAAACAGTCTTTAGGAAAGTTAATAGCTCCTAGTAATTTAGAAGAGGCTTTGCGCTTTAGTCGGTTAGAGGTTTTAGCGATTACGTTGGCACATGGAATAAAGGTTGCTGATTTGCCAATGTATCATAAAGATCCTTTTGATCGGATGTTAATTGCTCAGGCTTTGGTAGAAGGTCTAACGATAATTACTGTAGATCAGAAGTTTAAATTTTATGATGTGGCGTTGTTAATAACTGAATCATAAATATAGGAATCCGGTTTGATTTCTGAAAATATACGTAGGATGTGTTAGCGACAGCGTAACGCATCAAACTCGTGTTCATAGTGCGTTACGAACTCCGTTCTAACACACTCTACAATACTTAATTTCGTTCAAAAATCAAATAGTAATCCTATATGATGATTCACCTTCCAAAAATCAAAGCATCAAGCGAATAAGCACCAGGGCCTAAAACTGCGATCGCAATCAGCATCACACAATACATAAAAGCCTTTTCCCAACTTGGCGGTTCACCTTGTCCTAAAGCACCTTGATACTGTTCTTGAGGAATTAAGTATGGATCTTGAGCTACAAAAGGCTTACTTCCAGAAATGTGCAAATATATCGCAAAAATCATTGAGCAGAGAATGGGCAAAGTTGCTAAGAGTGTGAGGAATCCAATAATCAGAAAAATTCCGCCACCTAACATCGATGCAGCTGATAAAAAGCAAAGAAAGACAGGCGTTTTTAGAGACTCAGCCCACCGTCGAAGATGCGTTATCTTGGGATAGCCGTGTAGTATAAACAACCAGCCAAGGCTAACTCTGAGAAGTAAAAGTGCTAATCCGGGAAATCCGTCAGGATACACAGGAGAAAGTGAACTTAACAAGTGTGGACTTAGCTGTGGGAAATTAAATTCAGCTACGAAAAAAGCGAGTTCCTTCGGAATAGCTCCGCTTAACGCTACACCCAACCCAAATTGATAAATCATAGTTGTACACCACGGGTATTAAGGTCGATAACATATAACGAATGACCGGCTGTGATAAATAAGCGATCGCTTTCTTTACCACCGAAAGTCAGGTTAGCTGATGTCTCCGGTACAAAAATTTTTCCTAAGCGAGTTCCGTCGGGGGCGTATATCTGCACACTGTCTTGAGAACTAGTAAAAACATTGCCATGTTTGTCAACCCGCAGTCCATCCGGTTGTCCTGGCTCAATGACTGCAAATACACGCCCATTCTTTACATAGCGATTGCCCACAACTTCATAGACACGAATATGGTGAGGCCCCCCAGGAATATTAAACGCAGCTGTATCTGAAACATACAGCATACTTTCGTCTGGACTGAAAGCCAACCCATTAGGGCGTACCATATCTGTTACTAAAGGATAAATCTCACCTGTTGCTGGATCAAAGCGATAGACGTAACTTCCGGGTTGTTCCTGTTCCCCTCCGTAACCTTGGTTTGGCTCGGTAATCCCATAAGGCGGATCGGTGAACCAAATCGTGCCGTCGCTTTTGACTACCAAATCATTTGGACTGTTCAGGCGTTTGTTGTCGTAGCGATCGACTAAAACCTTCCATTCACCATCATGTTCGCGTCGGATAATAGCACGCAGACCAGAGGAACAGGCAACCAGACGACCCTCTAAGTCACGGTAATTACCGCTTTGGTAATCAGATGGATCTCGTAGGACAGTCACGTTGTCAGTTGGACTCCACCGTAACAGGCGGTTGCCGTGAGCATCGCTCCACACAACACTGTCATCTTCATGGAAGTAAACAGGCCCCTCGCTATGGACTGCACCCTTAGCAAGCTTTTGAAGTGAGGCTCCTGGGCGTACAATAGCACGCAGGCGATCGTCATAAATCTCAATGGCTTCAGGCATAGAAATCTCCTGTTATTTAACTTGGCTACTGACGATAAATAGCAGGTCTAAATTAATACTAAAATACTGTAGATGTATATTTAATATTGTGCAACAAACTGAGTGTAAAGTTTCTAGCTATTTTAATCAGTTACTAAATACAATATTGAAGTTGATTATTATAAAGCTAATTCTTACTCTATTGATTTCCATTAACATGGAACCATAGATATAGATTGCAACAAAAGACTATTTCTATTCAAAACAAAATTATTTGTGTTCAAAATTAAACATTTTTTAACACAATCGAATTAATAGCTCCATCAAAAATGCCAAGCAAAATTTATTTACTATTTTTGTAAAGAAATTACATGGCTAATTTACACAATAGAAATAAAAAATGAAATTAAAATGAAATACTAACCTGTCTTTAGGCATAAATAAATATTAATCCATTGGAGAGAAGCAATATTGTAATTAAAGCTTTAGTCTAAGCATAAGAATCTGTCTTTAGAGCTATTTAAATTTTGAGAAAACTTATAAATTAACTTAACTATTGCCAAATTACTTTGCCGCCTCAAAGAAATTAAGCCGTAATTAATATGAGATTACGAATTATCAATTATGACTAGCATCACAGAACATTACGACATCATTATTATAGGTACAGGAGCGGGTGGAGGTACATTAGCCCACCGCCTTGCACCCACAGGTAAAAAAATTCTAGTACTGGAAAGAGGCGACTTTTTACCGAGAGAGAAAGCTAACTGGAACCCAGAGGAAGTCTATCAAAAACATCGTTACCATACTGATGAGCAATGGTATAACAAGGAAGGTAAAGCCTTTCAACCTCAGACAGGTTACTGGGTTGGTGGCAATACCAAACTCTACGGTGCAGCCCTAATTCGATTCCGGGAGCGAGATTTTGAAAGGGTAATTCATAAAGGAGGAATTTCTCCAGAATGGCCTTTGAAGTATCAAGACTTTGAGCCATACTACACCCAAGCAGAAAAGCTATATGACGTGCATGGACAGGAAGGAGAAGACCCCACAGAACCACCTCGCAGCGAACCATATCTCTATCCGCCAGTCAGCCATGAGCCAGATATGCAGTCTCTCGCTGATGGCATTCGGGAACTGGGTTATTATCCATTTCACCTGCCATTAGGATTAAAGCTGAATGAAAGCGATCGCACCAATAGTCCCTGTATTCGCTGCGATACTTTTGACGGATACCCCTGTTTAGTACAAGCAAAAGCCGATGCTGATGTCAACGCCATTCGTCCGGCTCGTGAAAAGTATGCCAATGTTACTCTTTTAACTAATGCCAAAGTCTTGCGGCTGCATACCAGTGAGTCGGGGCGAGAAGTGACAAAGGTAGAAACTGAAATTGCAGGAGAGCAACATTGGTTCACAAGCGATATTGTGGTTGTTGCCTGTGGTTCTGTCAACTCAGCTGCTTTGCTGTTACGCTCTGCTAATGACAAACATCCCAACGGATTAGCAAATAGTTCCGATCAGGTGGGGCGGAATTTCATGAAGCAACTGGAAACGGCCATAGTTTCCATACACCTAGAAGTGAATCACGCCAACTTTCAAAAAACGATCGCTGTCAACGATTTTTACTGGGGAGAGCCAGATTTTCCTTATCCAATGGGCATGGTGCAGAATACAGGTAATGTCCTAGCTGATATGATTCCCGGAGAAGCACCACCACTGATGGCTCCATTTGTCAAACTGATTCCTCATTTTGAGCGCCATTTGCTGGCCGAGCGTTCGGTTGGCTGGTGGTTACAGACAGAGGATTTACCAAACCCAAATAATCGGATTCGGATGGTGGGCGACAAGATTCATGTTGACTATACACTGAACAATACCGAAGCAAGCGATCGCTTAATTCACCGATGGACATCTGTACTCAAGTCAATCCCTCACTCTGCTAAACACGTCCTGCCATTTAGCCTTTATCCCCGCACTCACCTACCTGAACAAGCAGTTGCTCATCAATGTGGTAGTTGTCGATTTGGCACAGATCCCAAAACCTCAGTCCTTGACATCAATTGCCGTACTCATGATGTCGATAATCTTTATGTTGTAGATAGTAGTTTCTTTCCGTCAAATTCTGGTGCTAACCCAACACTTACAATTATGGCGAATGCATTGCGTGTTGGCGATCTGCTTGCAGCACGCTCCGCGTAGCAAAATCCCGTTCGCCCTTGGCATCCCGTAGGGAAGGGTACACTAACGCATAGCTTAACGATTGAAATGAACAGGTTATTGGTCAAGAGTAAATAGCAAAAAGGAGAAACATTATGACGAAGGATGAACGACAAATTACACCAATTGAGCAACCACAGATTCAATCTCAACAGGACGAGTCAGAACATATAGATTCTGATCCCTTAGCGACAGGTCTAGGTGCTGTGGGAGGTGGCTTTGCAGGAGCCGCACTGGGTCGCTCAATTGGTGGTAAGATGGGTGCTGCAATTGGTGGGCTTGCAGGGGCAATTACTGGTGGGCTTGCAGCCAATAAGTTGGCAGAATATGTAGAGGAATTTACTGAAGAACTCGAACCGACAGTTGGATTGGGGTTAGGAGCAAATCACAAACCAATTGAATTACCTAGTCACTATAGTTGGGAAGAACTACAAGCACTATCAAAACCTCAAGGTGAAAAAATGCAAGCTACATGACGTAAGAATTCAGCACTCAGGAGACAGAAGTCAGAATTTACAAGCAATAAGCGCATAATTCATCTACTAATTGAGAAAAATTCAACTAAATTTTCTAGCATTCTGACTCCTGAATTCTCTTCGATAATCATTTTAGTAAAGGCAACCCACAGTCACAATTGAGTCATATTCTTACGAAGAAAATGTTTTTGTGACAACTATCAATAACATAGTTGTCACATCATTTATAAAATAGCTCTACCAGTCCTAAATCATTCGTAAAAATCCCTATTTATTACCTCTCTTTGTCCTCTATATTTCCGTGGTTCGATTCAAAAAATATTTTTCAAAACTCATTTATGATTGCTATATAAAGTTTGCTTCCTATTATTGAGATAATAAATATTGATAACTTAACAAGCAGAAAAACTTTATTTTTGAATAAATCAAAAACTATGCAGGCATCAATATTTATTTCTTAAGTAGAATAAGAATTTCATAATTATTTCACTTTTTCGTGAAAGCGTAATTAAAGAAGGTTTTTAGCACTGGGTTGACTATGCGGCTGATATTAGTTGAGGATGAAGCAGATTTAGGTGCAGCAATCAAACAAGTCCTGAGCCATGAGGCGTATATAGTTGACTGGTTTCTAGATGGTACTCAGGCATGGCAATATTTAGAAACTGGCTGGACTGAGTACACACTTGCGATTTTTGATTGGATGCTGCCTGGAGTATCGGGGATAGAGTTGTGTAAATGGTTGCGCGATCGCCAATTAACTCTGCCTGTATTAATGCTAACGGCTAAAGACCGAATGGAGGAAAAGATTATTGGTCTAGATAGCGGTGCAGATGATTATTTGGTTAAACCCTTTGATATGGCAGAACTGCTGGCAAGATTGCGGGCATTACAACGGCGATCCTCTTACGTGGGAGCAACGCTAACACCTCAAGTCCAACCCCGACGCTTACAAGTAGGTTGCCTAACTCTCAATTACAGCACTCATCAACTTACTCGTCAGTATGGTCACGGAGAAAATCAAGTATTCTCTTTAACTGTCAAGGAATTTCAATTGTTGGAATATTTCATGAGACATCCTAACCAAATTGTCAGCCGCGACCAAATTATTAATCAGCTTTGGGAAATTGGTGCAGAGCCAGTTAGTAATGTCGTAGCAGCACAAATTCGCTTATTGAGACGTAAATTAGGAGAAGAAGAGAACGAATCTTTGATTGAAACTGTTTATGGTGTGGGCTATCGTCTCAATATTCCAGCTGCGGAAATAAGCAGATGATTTCTGCTAAGACAGCGACACTTTCATCAAGGTTATAAAAATATGCAACGCAATCCCATTTTCCACCAGACTCGGTTGCGGCTGGCAGCTTGGTATACCCTCGTCATGGGCGGTATTTTAGGGCTATCTAGTTTGGGAGTTTATAGTGTGGTTGCCCATGCCTACTATGAAACCATAGACCAGGGATTGCAATCAGTCGCAAACGCACTCCATAAAAGTATTGAACCGGCTTGGCAACAACCCGGACAATTACAACGCCTTGCGAAAGAATTTTCTTTAGAATTATGTGTGGCTCAGACAAATTGCTTGCCTAAAACAACAGCCATTAAAAAATCAATCGCAGAAGCGGCGAATCCAGTTAATTACTATATACGCTTATTGGATAGCTCAGGAAAACTTTTTGCTAGTGGAGGCATGGAATTTGACAAGTTACCGATTACCTCAGAATTACAGCATTGGCAAATCTTAACAGATTCCTCTGGCACTCGATACCGCGAAATCACTTTACCTTTGTATACTCAAAACCAGGTTTCGGGTTATCTACAAGTGGCGCGTAGTATCACCGATTTAGACCAACATCTGGCTTATTTAAAATTAGCTTTGATGTTGGGATTACCAATTTCCATGATTTTCGTTGGTTTGTCTAGTTGGTGGTTGGCAGGAAGGGCAATGCAACCTGTATATCTTTCCTATCAACAAATGCAACAATTTACTGCTGATGCTGCCCATGAGTTTCGCACACCTTTAGCAGCTATGTATTCTACTATTGAAGCTGCTATCAAGTTACAGCAAGAACCAAAATCCAATGGTGGAATTTTAGATGTACTCAAACGCCAAAATCGGCGCTTATCACAACTAGTTGGAGATTTATTGCTATTAACTAGAATAGACCAAAAAGAACTAACAGGAGAATATCAGTCTTGCTGTTTAAATGATTTAATTAGCGATTTAACTGAGGAATTAGCATTTTTGGCAGTAGAAACTAAAGTAAATCTCTCTAAACAGGTGCAAGTCTCAGAAAAACTGTATGTGATGGGAAATGAAGAACAGCTTTATCGCTTAATTTCCAACTTAATTGCCAATGCAATTCAAGCTACATCTAGCGGTGGAAAAGTCACGGTTTTTTTGGAAAAAAGTGAGCTTTACGCCATGATTAAAGTTGAAGATACAGGAATTGGTATTGCTGTTGAACATCAACAGCGAATTTTCGATCGCTTCTACCGAGTAGATCGCAACCGCTCTCGTACCTCTGGCGGTTCGGGTTTGGGATTAGCCATCGCAATCGCGATCGCCAGAGCGCATAAAGGCAATATTCACGTTCAAAGTCAACCTGGGCTAGGTAGTACATTTACAGTTCGACTTCCACTTTCATTGTGAGTTCTGGAAATAAATGTTACTATCTAGTGCATTATTTATCTTGATAACGATATTCTATGTTAAGTAAGTTGGTGGGAATAAACCAAATTATATTACGAAATATAAATATGCTTAAAACCCTTACCAATGACTAATGACTAATGACTAATGACTAATGACAATCACCGCCATTTAGCTTTAATTACACCGACTTACTTAAAGCTTTTGTTTAAAATCCAGAATCTAAAATCATTTGATTTGGAGGAGTTTTGATAAATAATATTCGCGATCGCTTTAGGGGTTTTAAGCACAAAAGGGTTGAACCATCACAACTAAAACAGTTGGTACATGAGTTGTTAGAAGAGTCTAGTCTCGACGCAACATATTTGATTTTGATTATTGGCTCATGTGCGATCGCTACATTTGGTCTACTTGCCAATAGCACTGCTGTAATTATCGGCGCAATGATTATCGCACCTCTAATGTTGCCAATTCGAGGTTTAGCTTTTGGTGCATTAATTGGAAATATTAACCTATTTCGTAAAGGCGTAATAGCAGTATTCTTAGGCACATTATTAGCACTTGTAATTTCTTGCAGTATCGGTTGGATCGTTAATCTACCTAGTTTCGGCAGTGAAGTGCTATCTCGCTCCAAACCTAACCTGCTTGATTTGGGTATTGCAGTCGCAGCAGGTTGTATCAGTGGCTACGCTAAGGTAAATTCAAAAATCTCTGCTAGTGTAGCAGGGACAGCAATCGCTGTTGCCCTTATGCCCCCAATTTGCGTTATCGGTTTAGGTCTAGCAAAATTTAACTTGTCACTCAGTTTAGGAGCGACTTTGCTCTACCTAACGAACCTTTTGGGTATTAGCCTTGCTTGTATGCTGACATTTTTATTCACCGGCTATTCTCCTGTCGGTCGCGCCCAAAAAGCGCTGCTATCGGCATTGGCGTTAACAGGTGCTTTACTGATACCTTTAACTGTCAGCTTTACCCGATTAGTTAGACAAGCAGAACTCGAAACCCATTTGAGAAAGGCACTGCTGAACCGAACTGTAACTTTTCAGCGTTTAGAACTACTGAAAACTGATACTAATTGGCTGAGTAATCCGCCTCAAGTTCGCTTGAGCGTTAGCGCACAAGAACCTGTAACATCAAAGCAAGTAAGTCTTTTAGAAGCGTTTCTTGAAAAAGAAATTGGGCAACGTTTTTCCTTGATTTTTGAAGTTAGTCAGGTGCAAGAAGTCAGAGGAGAAAAATCAGATTATCCTCACAAATAAAATAGATATTGACCGAATTAAATATGCGTTATTCTGAACTATTCTACAGACGTAACACTGTTACCTCTGTACATTCATTTTCACTCTTATGTCTAATATCTAAAATTTTATTATCCTGCCCTAAAATAAATTTTTCATCCTATTTATAGATAGTAAAAACTAACTAAAGGTAGAGTTAAATATCAAAATCTTTTTATATTCTTATTAAGGTTGACTAATTAAGCAAGTAAGATCATGAATGCAGATATATCCGCACTCTGGGACAGAGTTCAGGGAATGATTAACGGATTCATTGTCCTACTGCCGAATATCGTGCTGGCATTGATTGTCTTTGCAATCTTCTTCGCGGTGGCTAGAGCAATTAAGAGAGTAGTTAAACGATTAACTCGCGATCGCCACCAAGCTCGGAATCTAGGACTAGTACTGGGACGCTTGGCGCAAGGTACAATACTCTTAATCGGGCTATTTGTGGCTTTGTCAATTGTAATACCGACATTTCGAGCCGGAGATTTGATACAACTACTGGGGATTAGCGGTGTAGCGATCGGCTTTGCCTTTCGTGACATTCTACAAAACTTCTTGGCTGGGATTCTGATCCTCTTGACAGAGCCGTTCCAAATCAATGACCAAATAGTTTTTAAAGACTTTGAGGGAACTGTAGAAAATATTGAGACACGAGCGACAACAATTAGAACTAGGACTTACGCACACTCTACGAATTCTCGGCGCTCTTGGCGTCTTGGCGGTTCGAGAAATTAAGCTTTTTAGCAATTTTTGCGTAAGTCCTAAGAACTTACGATGGTCGCCGTATTGTGATTCCTAACTCAGAATTGTTCACTAATTCGGTCACTGTGAACACTGCCTTTGACAGTCGCCGACTACAGTATGATGTCGGTATTGGTTACGGCGATGATATAGACCGAGCCAAGGAGTTAATGCTTGAAGCATTGCATAATGTGCCAGAAATACTGAAAGACCCTGCTCCTGATGTGCTGCTTATGGAACTAGCCGAAAGTACCGTTAATATCCGCATTCGTTGGTGGATCAACCCGCCACGACGTGCAGATGACCTCGCCTCACGGGACAAGGTGCTTTCTACAATTAAGAAAACTTTAGTCGAAAACGGCATCGATTTACCCTTTCCCACACAGCAAATTTTATTCCATGACCAGACAGAAGAGACAGATGGCGATGTCTGGCGACAAGCCGCTCCGCGTCTACGCTCTCATCAACGTGAAGGTTGGCCATCTGGTAAAGGCAAAATACCAAAACCCCGTAACATTGGTGATTCACTCAAGTTACTTGCTCAAGAGCGCTCCCCACGAGATGACAACGGTAAGGTAGATTCTCCAAAAGCTAAGGATGAAAACTAAATTTCTTGCTGCTTAACCTGGTGAATTTATTAAAGACAAATCACATTTATTTAACCTTTTGCTTTCTGATAGGAGTACGAACAATAAATTGACTAGCAGCTGAATTAATAGCAATTGGTTCGATTTTTCCTTGGGAAACTAAAGTTTGATAAATTAAAGCTGTAATCTCTCCGCGTGTGGCAGGTTTTGTTGGATTAAGAACTTTGGTATTTGGATAATTCACCACTATATTTTTTTCGGTTGCTGCTGCTACATCTCCAACAGCATATTGCGGAATCTTGTTGGCATCTGCGTAAGTATTAGTAATAATAAATGATGCAGGATGGTTAAGATCCACAGCATTAGCTGTTACAGCCTGAGCTTTTGATATTAATAACGGTTGCATCAAAGTAGTAAATGCAAGAGGCATGAAAATACGTCTTTTTACAGCTTTTCGTGTGGTTTGTTCAGGAAATACTCTCTGCGCGATTGTAGGGACGGTAACTGCTGATGCACTAGTAGTTAAATTTAAACCTTTATTTAAAGCAACTATAGCCTCAACCTTAGAAACCGGTTGATTGGGACGAAAGTAACCACCAGCATAACCCGACATAAAACCTTGTTGATATGCTTCTTCAATGGGACGAGTTGCCCAATAGTTAGCAGGAATATCTTTATATACAGCACCACTTTGGATCTGGCGAATTGCTGGTCGATCAAAAGCTTTACGAATGATTGCTGCAAACTCATCTCGGTCTACTGGCTGTTCTGGTCTAAATGTACCATCAGGATATCCAGTTACAATATTTCTTGCAGCCAAACCCCGAATAAATGGCTCTGCCCAATAACTAGATTTAACATCGCTAAAAGTATTTACAGATGAAGATTGAGCAGATGTATCTAATGCTCCAACTGCAAGTACTATTAAATTTAAAGATAGTAAAGATACACCTGCTGACACTATCTTTGTTAACTGCGTCACGATCTATGCCCCTTTTTTTCAATCATTCATTCTTTTAATGCTTCGATACTATTATTAAATAGTGCAGATTTCGGGGATAAATTTCTAATACATCTTAAAATACTACTATAGGCTGATTCTACTTATTCATTAAGAGATATCTAGCGGGTTAAACGAACAACAAATTTTTAGGTGTTTGAATTAGTGTTTAAATTGGTGCTTGAATAATAATTCATACCGACATCAAAACTTTCCATGTAAACAATAAAAATTAAACCCTGGGGTAATAAAGGAAAAATATAGCTGATTTATTCACGTGTTTTCCACTATTTAGATTTAATGTAAATCTAAAACGATAATGTAATGAAACCTTTTGCTACACCAATTTTCCCAAATTAAGCAATAAACAAACCAATGTTGATTGAGTATGAGATACATTTTTAAAAAAATATTTCTTTGGGTAGTAGAGTTATTGCCTTAAAAAGCAAGATGGTTAGCTCAGGAGGATAAAATGCGTCAACTCATTATCCAAGTACCACGGGGAAACGGAAAAGCTGTTATTGATATTGCCAAATCTCATAACGGCACAAATCTGGCACGATTTGAAGGGAATGCAGACGAACCGATTGATGTGGTGATTGTTCACGTTTCTAATGGAGAAGTTGGGAAAGTCTTAGAGGAATTGCAAGACTTGCCCAAAGTACACATCACGCTCATACCAACTGGTGCGATCGCTCTGCAACCACCTGCATCGGAAGCAGCCCAGCAAGTTGTGGATGTAGAAGAACGCAGTCCGATTGAGATTTTTCTTTCTGGTTTGCAAAGTGTTGGCTCTTGGCAAGGTTTTCTAGGTTATGCATCGCTTGCAGGTTTTGTAGTCTGGATTGGCTTGTATACTAATACAACTTACTTACTGGTAGCGGCAATGCTGATTGCGCCGTTTGCAGGCCCGGCAATGAATACAGCGATCGCAACTGCATGGGGCGATCGCAAACTCCTGGGGCGGAGTATCCTACGATATTTTGCCGCTTTAGCAGTCACAATTGCCACCACTTGGCTACTTAGCCTAATCTTAAGGCAAGAAATCCCCACTAGTTTAATGCTAGACAGTAGCCAGATTTCAGCAGTGGCAGTGATTTTACCATTGGTAGCCGGAGCCGCCGGAGCGCTCACCTTGGTTCAGTCAGACCGGAGCAGTTTAGTCTCTGGGGCAGCAACCGGAATGTTAGTCGCCGCTTCCTTAGCTCCACCTGCGGGAATTGTCGGTATGGCAAGTGCAATTGGCAGGTGGGATATGGCAATTTCGGGGCTGTTCTTACTGTTTTTGCAACTATGCGGCATCAACTTTTCAGCAGCCCTCTTGTTCCGAATTTTTGGGCTGTCTCCTCAAGCAACTCGCTATGGGCGTGGTAAAAAACGGGTATTTACTATTGCTTTGACGATCACTGTTATCGCATTGGCTCTTTTACTAACTTGGCAGTTTTCCCATTCTCCCAATCTTCAACGCTCTAGCCTTGCCCAACGTGCTAACGCCCAAGTCCAGAAAGCTGTGGAGCAAGTTGGTTTAGCAAAATTAGTCGAGTCGAATGTACGCTTTACACGATCCAACATTGAAGGCCAGGATACCCTGCTATCTGTTATTTATGTGCAGCGTCAACCGCAAGTTACAGTGTCTAATGAAGAAATACGCTCTAGGCTCACCCAATCAATTCAAGCTCAATTATTGAAACAGGATTTAAATGTCACACCTTTAGTTGATGTCAACGTGCTAGAACCACCAGTGAGTAAACAATAAGCCCAATTCTCTAAAATACAGCAACAGATTCAAACCTAAAAACCTAATGATGGAGATTTTAATTACGAATTGCGAATTACGAATTACGAATTACGAATTACGAATTAATATTATGAGTAGTCCAAAGCTTTCCCAAAAGCAAGCCCTAGAAAAAGAACGCAGCGAAGTCTTACAACAGTTGGAAGATTGGCTAGAAATTCCCATGCTGGTGCTAGGTTTTGTATGGCTAGCACTATTCATCATCGAGATCGTCTGGGGGTTAAATCCTTTCCTGGAAGCCGTTAGCATCACTATTTGGATTATTTTTATCTTAGATTTTCTACTGAAACTAACGATCGCTCCTCAGAAAATTTCTTATATCAAAAACAACTGGCTAACAGCTATTTCTCTGATGTTGCCAGCCCTGCGTAGTTTTCGGATTATACGAGTTATACGGATACTACGAACAACCAGGGTTGTGCGAGGGCTACAACTGTTGCGAGTCATGACTCGTGCTAACCAAGGAATGAGGGTTTTGGGAGCAAGTATTAGTCGTCGAGGGTTTGGTTATGTTGTGGCATTAACTGCGATCGTTACTGTAATAGGAGCAGCAGGGATGTATGCATTTGAAAACGAAGTTCCTGATGAATCAGGACTGCACGATTACAGCACTGCTTTCTGGTGGACAGCAATGCTCATGACAACGATGGGTTCTGACTATTCGCCCAAAACGCCCGAAGGACGGGTGCTTTGTTTTTTCTTAGCATTATATGCGTTTGCCGTGTTTGGCTATGTCACTGCAACTTTAGCGACCTTTTTTATTGGCCGTGATGCCGATGATGATCAAGCAGAGTTAGCCGGAGCGAAATCGATTCAAATGCTTCAGAGTGAAATTACAGCTTTGCGGCAGGAAATTCAAGAATTATTGCATCAAAATTCACAGCGTTGATGTTAGCAAATATTAATTAGTGAGGAAAGTTTATGAATGCAGAAATCTCCGCAGCTTGGGATAAAGTTCAAAGCATGATTAACGGGTTTATAGCTTTGCTACCTAACCTTCTGTTAGGGTTAATTGTCTTTATACTATTTTTGTTTATTGCTAGCAGAATTAAGGTAGTGGTTAAGCGGTTAACTCGTAACCGTCGTTCCGCCCGTAATCTTGGATTAGTGCTGGGAAGGTTAGCTCAGGGCATAACAATTTTGATTGGGTTGTTTATCGCCCTTTCTATTGTAATTCCCTCATTTAAAGCTGGCGATTTAGTCCAACTTTTGGGAATTAGTGGGGTAGCAATTGGTTTTGCTTTCCGCGATATTCTGCAAAACTTTTTAGCTGGGATTTTAATTCTACTAACTGAACCTTTTCAAATTGACGACCAAATTGTGTTTAAAGGCTTTGAGGGAACAGTTGAAAATATCCAAACAAGAGCAACAACAATCAGAACCTACGATGGTCGGCGGATTGTGATTCCTAACTCAGAATTATTTACTAATTCGGTAACTGTCAATACTGCTTTTGATAACCGCCGATTAGAATACGATGTCGGTATTGGCTACGGCGACGACATTGACCAAGCCAAGCAGTTGATGTTAGACGCAATGCATAGCGTAGACGAGGTTTTAAAAGATCCGGCTCCTGATGTACTAGCAATGGAACTAGCCGGAAGCACTGTTAACATCCGGGTGCGCTGGTGGGTTCATCCACCAAGACGAGCAGATAATCTGATTTCGCGGGATAAAGTGATTACTGCTATTAAGAAAAAACTCGTTGCAAATGGTATTGATTTACCTTTTCCCACACAACAAATTCTATTTCATGACCAGACCGAAGAGACAGATGGCGATCGCTCCCGTCAGCGTGAAGGTTGGCCTGCCGGCAAAGGTGAAGTACCAAAGCCACGCCGTATTAGCGATACTCTCAGGTTACTTGCTCAAAAGCAAGATGATGGCAATAGTAAAGTAGATTCTGCAAAGGTGAATAATGAAACATGAAAAATGTCAAATTAGGCAAACTGTGGGATACGCTCCACTCAAGCTATTGGTTCATTCCGTCAATTATGGCTATAATTACCACTGCGTTGGCATTCATAATGTTAATGCTCGATCGCACAGGTAAGGCAGGTCTTAATTATTGGTGGAGCTATACTGGTGGAGCAGACGGAGCGCGATCGGTTTTAGGAGCAGTTGCAGGTTCAATGATTAGCGTTGCTGCTACTGCCTTTTCAATTACAATCGTGGCGCTTCAGTTAGCTGCTTCCAATTTTGGCCCCCGTCTCCTGCGTAATTTCATGCAGGACACTGGCAATCAAGTTGTCCTTGGTACATTTATTAGTACGTTTATCTACTGCTTGCTGATACTTCGGACTATTCATGGTGAGGGAGATGGATATAGTCAGTTTGTACCGCAAATTTCGGTTACGTGCGGTATTTTACTGGCAATTATTAGCATCGGAGTTTTGATTTATTTTATCGATCATGCTTCTACAATAATTCAGGCTTCGCACATCATCGAAAATGTTAGTGATGACTTAGATAGAGCCATCGATCGCTTGTTTCCCAAAAAAATCGGGCGTAGTATCCCATTTGGACAAGAAATTGCAGAAATACCTGACAATTTTGACTTGGTTGCAAGTCCTGTAATAGTTAATAAGAATGGTTACATACAAGCAATTGACGACGAAGAATTGATGAAAATTGCCCGCAGAAACAATCTTTTATTGCGCGTCGAGTCTCGACCCGGAAAGTTTATTGTTAAGGACAGTGATTTAGTTATGGTTTTTCCTGGTAAATTTGTGAACCAAAAATTAACCAAACAAATCAATGATTGCTTTATTTTGGGTAAAGAACGTAGCGAACAGCAAGATATCGAGTTTCCCATCGATCAGTTAGTAGAAATTGCCCTACGTGCGCTTTCTCCAGGGATTAATGACCCATTTACTGCAATTCGCTGTGTTGATAGACTAGGCGCTGGACTATCCCGTTTAGCCCAAAAAGATTTTCCTTCACCTTACCGCTACGATGAAGATCATAAATTACGTGCGATCGCTTTTGGGGTAACATTTGAGGGATTGGTTGATAGTGCCTTTAATGGAATTCGCCAATATGCACGCTCTGATACATCAGTAACCATTCGTTTATTAGAAGCGATCGAGAATATTGCAACTTACACCAACAATCCCAAATATCAAGTAGTTTTACAGCGTCATGCAGAGATGATTTTGCGCGGTAGCCAAGACGGTTTACCAGAAGAACTAGACCGCCAGGATGTGCAAAAGCAATATGACAACGTGATTCAAGCTTTAAAAAATCAGACTTTAGCTGAAAGAAAAAAATGAAAAGTCTCAATTGGAAAGGTTATCGAATTATTGCGTGGTTAGGACAAGCTCTATTAACAATTCTTGTCATAGCCACAGCAGTTCAAGGCAAGTGGACAAATGCCTTTGGTCTTGCAGTCTTCCTTATTGCATCCTTTGTATTTGTCATTCAAGATAATAAGTTACCCACCTTGTTTGATTTTCTATTTGTCTTGGCTGCATTGCTAAATGCTACTGGTTGGGTATGGGATTTCTTTGGTATGCCAGGCCCTTATGATGAGATTGTTCATGCTTATACGACTTTTGCAATTACCCTCGCACTCAGTTTTTTAGTCTACGGTTCAATGCTGAATATATTTCGTAATCATACACTCTTATATCTAGTGACAATTACCAGTTTTGGAATTGCCATTGGTGCTTTGTGGGAAGTTACGGAATGGTCTGCCGGTAAAATCCTTAATACTCAAGTAATTGAAAGCTTGGATGACACTATTATCGATTTAATTATGGACTCTCTTGGGGCTGGATTAGCAGCTTTAATTAACCTTTGGGCATTACGAGAGTGGACTAGTCGTAATGCAGAGGCAAATCATTCGCAAACTGAGACATACATTTAAACTACATAATATTTAATACTTGAAATAACTATGAAGACATCTAACTTTAAGCAAATATACTCAGCGATTAGAGATATGAGAAAAACCTGTCAGGCTTTCCGAAATCTTCAAACTGCGATCGGTAGATATACACGTGGCTACCACATACTAACTTCACAAAAGACATTTGTTTATGAATAAAGAGCGTTCTGATCGTCAAGAATGCCAAGAACTTGGCCCTGAAAACAACAAACAACGTCGGAAATCATCTCGATCGATTCGTCGTCAAGCAGCGCAGATTGCCTTTAATCGGGGTGCGGCGGATCATGTTTGCAATGGTGAAGAACAAGACTATCGCGGCGCAGATGGAAATCCCAACTACATTGCAAATTTCTCTAAGGGTTTGCCTCATAATGAACTTGGAGAAGTCAAGCCAGAAGCTTATAAATCTCTACTCAAAGCCCTTGAAAGTGGCAAACCACAAGATTTTGAAGCCATCAAGCTAGGTCTTGGTCGCAAATTGACTAATCCCCAAGCAGGCTTAGGTTTCGATCTAGAAGGCCCCGACGGCCATGCACCGGCTATTCCTCCAGCACCTCGTATCGACTCAGCCGAAAACTCAGGGGAAATGGTAGAACTCTACTGGATGGCGCTGTTGCGAGATATCAACTTCACTGATTATGCAAAAGATCCCTTAGTTGCGGAAGCCGCAGCAGATTTGTCCAAATTGTCTGATTTTCGCGGCCCGAAAGTTGATGGATGTATCACACCAGCTACGCTGTTCCGAGGTATTCATACTGGTGACTTAGTAGGCCCTTATATCTCCCAGTTATTGCTCAAGGATATTCCTTTCGGTTCCCTAACGATTTCTCAAAAACAAAAAACCGTACAACGAGATATCAATTACTTGACTGATTATGAAACTTGGTTAAATATCCAAAACGGTGGCGAAGCCAAAAAAGACGCTTTCGATGACACACCACGCTATATCCGTAATGTGCGAGATATCGGTCAATACGTCCACGTTGATGCTCTCTACGAAGCTTACCTCAACGCCTGTTTGATTTTGTTGGGACTGAAAGCTCCTGTAGATGAGGGAAATCCTTACAAAAATTCTAAAACTCAAATTGGGTTTGGGACTTTTGGCGATCCCCATATTCTCAGTTTGGTGACTGAGGTAGCAACCAGAGCTTTGAAAGCTGTATGGTTCCAAAAGTGGTATGTACATCGTCGGTTACGTCCAGAAGCATTTGGCGGACTGATTCATAATCAACTGACTGGCCGTGCAAAATATCCAATTAGGGGTTGCTGAAAAAAAAGAAAAGGTTACAGTCTCTAGATTATCAGACCAAAGAAAGATATTCAGGTGCAAGAGTTGAGGGTAAAATAACCCAAAATCCTTGCATCACCGTGACTAGCAGGACTAAAGTGTGTCATTAGTAACCATGTACCGAAAGCAGGAGCAAACTACAATCCCACCAGAAAACTTTGAACTTCCGTTTGAAGGAAAATTATCAGAAGATAATCGTTGGGTAATTATGGCTGATTTAATACCGTGGGCGGAATTTGAAGAGGAATATTCTTCATTTTTTTCGGCAGAGATGGGAGCGCCAGCAAAATCATTTCGGGTGGCATTAGGCGCATTAATAATCAAAGAAAAACTAGGAATAAGCGACAGAGAAACAGTAGAACAAATTAAAGAAAACCCTTATCTACAGTACTTCATAGGAATATCATCTTATATTAATGAAGCTCCATTTGATCCATCTATGCTAGTCCATTTTCGTGAAAGAATTAGTGCAGACTTAGTAAACAAAGTAAATCAAGAAACTGTTAAAAGGATGCTAGAGACAACATCTTCGACTTTAGCAACTGAATCAACTGAATCAACTGAATCAACTCAAAAAAAAATAGAAGAATTAGAAAAAGAAGATAACACGCCGAAAAATCGGGGAAAATTAATATTAGATGCGACTTGTGCGCCAGCAGACATCAGCTATCCAACAGATTTCGAGCTATTAAATCAAGCAAGAAAACAGACAGAACGAATAATAGACCTTCTTTATGAACAGATAAAAGGTACATTAGAGAAAAAACCAAGGACTTATCGGGAAATAGCGAGAAAAAACTACTTAGAAGTCGCTAAAAAACGTCGTGTATCCCAAAAAGATAGGAAAAAAGCGATTAAAAAGCAGCTTCAATATATCAAAAGAAACTTATCTCATATTGACCAGCTAATCAGATCGGGAGCAACTCTAGAAAAACTAAGTACTAAACAATATAAAATGTTGCTTGTAGTTGTAGAAGTTTATCGTCAACAACTATGGTTGTATGAAAATAAAAAACAGAGTATTGATGACCGAATCGTTAGTTTAAGCCAACCACATATCCGCCCAATTGTCCGTGGAAAAGCTGGGAAAGCCGTGGAATTTGGGGCAAAATTATCAGCTAGTTATTTTGATGGGTATGTATTTTTAGACCATATTAGTTGGGATAATTTTAATGAATCAGGAGACTTAAAATCACAAGTAGAAGCATATAAAAACTATACTGGCTATTATCCAGAATCGGTTCATGTAGATAAAATTTATCGCACAAGAGAGAATAGAGCTTGGTGCAAAGGAAGAGGTATTATCATGAGTGGTCCTCCTTTGGGAAGACCACCAGCCAATGTTAGTAAAGAAAAAAAGAAACAAGATTTAGAATCTGAGAGAATTCGTAATTGTATTGAAGGAAAATTTGGGCAAGCTAAAAGAAGGTTTAGCCTCAATCGAGTGATGGCGAAACTTTCCCACACTTCTGAAACTGCAATTGCTATTACTTTTCTAGTGATGAATCTTTCTACTCACCTGTCGCGGGTGTTTTATGCTTTTTTATGTCTATTTTTGAAAACTGCACCTTTTTTGCAGTTCCGTATAACTGAAAATTATGATTTTATTAGTTATAAACAAGAAAAGCTTATCTTTGATTTTGCTTGAATAACTAGTCAACCCTTAAGATTGCTTTTTCATACTTTTTCAGCAACCCCCAATTAATGATGAAGTTTTTCGCACCAGCGCCCTTGAAAAAGTCCACAGCCGCTACGGTACTTACTTGTTACCACTAGCATTCCCAGAAGGTTCTCCTACCCACCCCGCATACGGCGCTGGACACGCTACCGTAGCAGGTGCTTGCGTTACTATTCTGAAAGCATGGTTTGATGAAGCTTGGGTGATTCCTGAACCAGTTGTTCCCGATGCTGAAGGTACGAAACTAGTTCAATACAATGGTGCTGATGCAGGTCAAATGACGGTTGGTGGAGAATTGAATAAAATTGCTGCCAATATTTCCATCGCTCGTAATGGTGCTGGTGTTCACTGGCGCAGTGATTACACAGAGTCCCTGAAACTGGGTGAGCAGATAGCAATTGGCATACTGCAAGAACAATCACTTACTTTTAACGAAGATAATTTCTTCAATCTGACTAAGTTTGATGGTCAGAAAATCAAAATTTCTCGTAATGAAGTAAAACACCTGATGGAAGAAAAGGACGATTAGTTATAATTCATAATTCGTAACGACCCTCGTTCGTGAAACGTCTCCCAGGGAGAAGACTCACGCAACGCTTGGCCCCCAAGATGAAGTCAAAAGTCAAAAGGCAAAAGAGAATTGATGAAGTCTTGATTCTTCTCTTTTTACTTTTGACTTATTAGCTCTCTGTCTCCTAAATAATAAGTCTTCAACCGGACATAATATCAGGTATAGGTACAGATGATTGTGATTTACCATTTACCTTTTAGATTCGCTTTACAAGATTCAATACACGAGTAATTAGTTGTGAGTTTTTAGCAGTTTTGCTTATACAATCATCAGCACCGATCGCAAATATTTGCTCAACAATATCTGTGTTTAAATTATCAACCAGAAAAAGTACTGGTAGAGATTTCCAGTATGGATCGTTACGTACTACCTGACAAATTTCAATGCCATTGATATTAGGCATTTCCACATCTAAAATTAGCAAATCTGGAGAAAATTCTGTCAGATTATCCCAAAAATATCGTGAGTCTTCAAGAGTTTTTAGAGTCAGTCCTAATGGTTCTAAAGATTGTTGTATAAAAGTTAATGTCTGTGAATCGTCGTCTACAATCATTACTCTTGCTTCGGTAATACAAGTTTGTTGTAATATTTGACTGACTGACTCTAAAATTTGGCTAGGAGGCATAGATTTTTGTAAAAAAGCACGTCCGCCAGCTCGTGCAACCTCAACGCGATAGCTAAAATTATTTCGCTCTGTAAAAACTAACACTGGTATTTCTGGCAGTGGCGATGGCGTTCCGCCCAGCGTAGCTGATCGCTGCGATAATTCTCTTAATAACTTCAAGCTATCTTTGTCAATATCAAGATCCAGTAGCACCACATCGGGATTTAAAGATGGAATTATATTTCTGGCTGTAGTGAGATTAGTAGCAATTTTAACTTGTAGTTCCTGATTTTCAGCTTCCTTTATCAATTCCTCTACTACTTGGCGATCGTTGCTAATTACTAATAGTAAATTTTGTATTTGTTCAACTGGAGCTTTTTCTAGTTCTCGTTGCAACTTAATCAAAAGCTTATCTAAATAAAAACATTTAGCTTGGCTAATATATTTTTGATTTTGAAATACATCTTCTATTTCATTAGCTAATAACGAGCCTTTGGGAAAGCCAAAACTACCCAAAGAACCAGCTAGCTTGTGAGCTTCTTGCTCTGCTTTTTGCCTTAGTTCAACATCAAGTGTACCTTTTCTTAAAGCATCAGCAGCTAAGTTCAATACTGTAATGCGCGAATCAACCTTAACTTTAAAATTTTCCCGTTGTTGAGCAATGGCTGCTAGGAGAGTTTTCTGTTGTTTTAAATCTGTTTCCTGCTGATCTTTCTGACATTTTTGTTCATTCGATAGAGCTTTTAAACGATAACCCATTCCATAAACAGTTTCTATAAAATCATAGTTAGCACCTGCTGCTTTTAGCTTCTGTCTTAAACTTTTGATATGAGATTTAATCGTATTTTCTTCAGGTGGATCTTTTTCAGCACTCCAAAGTTGATCTACAATTGCACTCCGGCTAAAGATGCGCTGGTTGTTGCGTAAAAACAGGTCTAAAAGACTAAATTCTTTTGCCGTTAAATTTAGTACAATATCTGCATAAGTTACCTCACAAGTACTAGGATCGAGACGCAAGCTTCCCCATTCCAAAATAGGAGGTAAAGAAGTATTTCCCCGACGCAGTAAAGCACGAATCCGAGCTGATAACTCTTGAAAGTCAAATGGTTTGACTACATAATCGTCTGCTCCGGCATCTAAACCGATAACTTTATCTGTTTTAGTATCTTTTGCTGTCAAAAGCAGAATCAGCATTTGATGTCCTGACTGGCGTAATTGCCGACAAAGACTGATACCATCCAGCTTTGGCAGAATCACATCTAGCAAAATCAGGTCATAGTTACAAACACTTATCAATTCCCAACCAGCTTCACCATCAGCAGCAATATCAACCACATAATTTTGTTTGGTAAGAGCTGTAGCTACAGCTTGAGCAAGCAAATCATCGTCTTCAACCAACAGAATTCTCATGAAAATGTTTGCTTGGAGAAGTAACCCTAAGCGCTGTCATCAAATTTATCTAACTTAGGTTATCTCCTTTTCAGTTTTATATAACATCTATCAAAGGCAAGGTTTTAGAATATCTTTGCAATCATCCCATTGATGATGTTCAACACTTCAAACGGGCAATTTGACTGTAAATGTCGCTCCTTGACCCATTCCTTGGCTCTGGGCTTGGATTGTGCCACTATGCAGTTCTATTATATGACGGGCGATCGCTAGCCCTAAACCTAGTCCTTTATCTGACCGAGTATGACTACTATCTGCTTGGCAAAAGCGCTCAAATACATGAGGTAGAAAGTCAGCACTGATACCCTTACCCGTATCACTGACTTGAATTTGAACATAGTTAAGAATTGAGGGTTGGGAAAATTCTTCCCCACTTCCTACTTCCTTTGACAACTGCACCTTAATTCGTCCATCGTTGGGTGTAAATTTAATTGCATTGGTGAGTAAATTTAACACAACTTGTTGCAAACGATCTGAGTCACCCGAAATTTTTTCTATTGAAGTGTCAAGTATAGTTTCAATTTGAATATCCTTTGCATCTGCCAATGATTGTACAACCTCGATCGCAGATGTAATTACTTCTACTAAATCTACCAAATCAATCGAGAGTGAAATTTCTCCTCTAACAATACGCGAAATATCAAGTAGGTCTTCAATAAGTTGCATTTGCAAATTAGCATTGCGTTCAATTGTCTCAAGTGCAAGAGTTGCTTTAGCTTCATCTAGCGCACCCGTTTGCAACATCCCCGCCCAACCAATAATTGCAGTCATGGGGGTACGTAATTCATGGGAAACTATGGCTAAAAATTCATCCTTGGAACGGTTTGCAGCTTCTGCTGCACTTTGCGCCGCTTCGCTAACAGCGCGTGCAGCTTGTTCTCGCAGCAGCAATTGCTCTTTTTCTTCTTCTGCTTGTTTGCGCTCAGTAATATCTTGCATAATTTTAGAGAATCCGCGCAGATTTCCATTTTCATCTCGTAAAGGTGTGATTACACAATGCGCCCAAAAAAATGTCCCATCTTTGCGGAGATGCCAACGATTTTCTTTAGAAAAACCTTCAGTTACGGCTTTGCTCAATGCTTGTTGTGGTTGTCCGCGCTCAATTGCTTCTGGTGAAAAAATGCGCTCAAAAGGTTGACCAATAATTTCTGCTTCTTGATAGCCTAAAATACGTTCAGATCCAATGTTCCAGCTAGTAAAGTTACCGTTTGGATCTAACATAAAAATTGCGTAATTAGTTACTCCTTCTATTAGCAACCGATAACGTTCTTCACTCTGACGCAGACTGTCTTGAATTTGACGTAGATGCTCGTAATTTTGTTGGGCTACTCGCGCATTCATTTGAGCTTGCGATCGCGCCTGACGTAGTGCAGTGTTAAGTAAGGTAATCAACAATGCTACTAGCACAAACTGAAGCAACCCCAACGCACCAAACCCAGCAACAGACAAAGAATAGAAAGGGAGTAAAAGGAAGTAGGCGCAGACGATAGCAGAGAAAAAAGTTGCTAACAGTCCTGGGTTTAAGCCACCATACCAGGAACTAACCATGACAGCAGCTAAAAACAGTGGATAAATGGAATTCAGCCTATGTAGCTGCCATAGAAGCAGTGTCAGCAGTAAAGCTAGTAAAACCGTTAATAATGCAATGCTATAACCTTGTAGCTGCGATGACCTCCGGTCGGTCGGAGACCATCGCGTAGCGTCTCCGTAGGAGAATCGCCAAAGGCGGGGCAAAGCCCATCGCGTTAATCTCCACATTTTCTATTACTTCTGCTTATGCTATCTATTTATTAAACTTCTACCCTAGTTTTCCACTTTCAAGTTTTACCATAAAAATCAATCTTAAGAGAATGGTATATCTAAACAATACCCTCATTACACCGAAAGAATTAAATAACTCAGGAATAAGAATAATTAAAATAGGAAGATAATAACAATGACCTCTAAGCAAATCTTAGTTATTGATGATGAAGATGACATCCGTCAATTGATTCAGACTTGTCTAGAAATTATGGGCGGCTGGAAGGTGTTAACTGCTACTTCAGGTAATCAAGGATTACTCTTAGCTCAATCATCTCAACCCGATGCTATCCTTTTGGACGTAATGATGCCCGATATGGATGGTTTGACAACTTTTGAGAAACTACAAGCTAATCAAATAACTAAACATATACCTGTGATTTTACTTACAGCTAGAGGACGCACTAATAACGAACGTTTATTCAAAGATATAGATGTCAAAGGCATAATTAGTAAACCATTTAATCCTCAGAAACTAGCTATTCAAGTAGCAGCAGCCTTGAGCTAAAGTATATTACAAAATCTGGCGTTTCTAGTTCAGCTACTCCTGAATTAAATAATACTACAGATGTCTTAAATCATTTGTAAAAATTTATATGCTTGAGATAAGACTACTGTGGTATCTCAAATTTAGGGTAGATATGCTTGGAAAAATATTCTATCTATAGATTTCCTAGTCTCTTTCTTAAGTAATAGGTTTTACCAAAAAGACCTTTTCTCCACTAGTTTTCCACTTTTACTCCCTAATTTAGAAGTAAGTCAATACCTAGTTGTGAGTTTTTATTAGATAAATTCTTTCCCATAAAAACCTGATATTTCAAAAATTAAAGACATTAATTAGTGAATTAATGGGTTTTATATAGATGGATAAAATTAAGCTCCAATTTACTATATTTTCTGAAAATATCTACTTAAGGGGTATCAATCTTATATATGATAGATAATTTAGAATCACTTTCACATCCACCAAGCAAACAAAAATTTGCTGCTACATTGCGTTTAGTAAGTCAAATTAGTTTTTGGGTACAGTTAGTACTTGGTGGTATTTCTGGCATTGCTGTATTGTTGGCGTGTTTTAGCCGTAACATTACTACTCAGACAAGCAATGCAGGTATAGGCTTTGGGATATTTTTAGCTATTGTTGGTATTTTATTGCTGTGCTTTCGGGTCTATTGGGCTTTGCGTTATCGAAAAATGGCTAAACTTTTACAAACGCCAAATTCTCAAAATCATCCCAAAAAGGAAGATGTAATTCAAAATTTACGAATTGGATTGCTGGTGAGTTTGGTAGGGTTATTAATAGCTTTTATTGCTTCGGAAACGACAGTTGCAATTATATTGGGTAAAGCTGTAGCACAGCCTCAAGGTGTTGCAATTTATCAAGCAGAAAATGTCATTCGTTCGCTAGATATTTTTGTAATGTTTGCAAACATTAATATGATTGGCGCTCACTTTTTTGGAGGAGTTACTTCTCTTGGCCTACTCTATTGGTTAGAAGAGTAATAAATTTAATTAATTTTAGTGATTTGATTTTGCCGGTTATTGCAATGAAAATATTTATTAACCTAAAGTATTTTCTCGTTATTCACTAGATATCTATCATTATTGTCAAACAACAAACATCAGGAGTTAGTTATGTACAATTTAAATCATTCTTCTTTAAAAGGAGTTGGATTAGTTGGAACATTTTTTGGAACTTTGCTAATGGGTTTCTCTGCAATCACTCAATCAGCAGTAGCACAGCCGCGAATTTCCCAAGTGAATCCTTGTCCTAGTATCTTCTATGAAGAACCACACCGAGATCGAGTTTTAGCTCCAGCAGGATGTCCGCCTAATGCTGCAACTTTAAGATTTGAAAGACAACAGCGAACTACTGGTTCTCAAAGTGTTGTTGTTCCTGTCTATCCTATGAATGGAAGAGGATCTGTTATACAACCACCTTTTCCAGAAAGTCGGCAAAGTGCGATCGCAAATATCATACCAACAGCAGGTACAGTTGACGTGAAATTGAAAAATAACACTAATGCCGGTATTTCTTATCAAGCAATCGGTCAGACCCAACCTCGGTATCTTGCAGGTGGACAAGAGTTTGTCCTACGAAACTTACCAACACCTATCAGTATTACTTTGGTACGTCAAGACGGTGGACTGCTAAAAGTTATCCCCACGTCTACGTCTAATGGGACACTTGCAGTTTCGTTAGATGAAACAACCAAATTCGATGACAATCAAGGTGTATTAAGAATTCAAAAAAATGGTCAGGTCTTCTTGAATTAAGATAGCTCACCGCCTGAATTTTGAGAGCTTTAAAATGCTGAATTACCACAAAACTTTTGATTTGTAGTAATCCAAAAATATCAGGTTCAGTTGAAGATTTTTCAATAAGACTGACGTAAAAGCGTAGAGATGTTTGCATAAAAATTCATCATCTGAACTTGATATCAATCAACCAAAATGGAGAATTTGAAATGATCGACATTATTAAAACTAAGCAAAGTTATAAAGGAGCTATTGCTCTAGCACTATCGACAGTGCTGCTTGGAGCTTGTACAAACAACTCAGAGCGAGAGGCAGCAGTACCAGAAGGTAATGTGACTACAAAAGAAGTTGCAAACAATACAAACGAACTAATTGGTAAAACTGTAACAATTAGAAGTATACCCGTCAAAAAATTGGGCCCATCAACTTTCACAATTGCCGATAAGCAATTTTTTAGTGCTAAACCAATTTTAATTGTAAATGCTTCGGGTAAAACTTTCACTTTGCCTACTGACCCAAATACAACAATTCAAGCAACAGGGCCAGTTCGTAAGCTTGCGATCGCAGATATTAATCGAGATTACAACTTGGGCTTAGATCCAAACTTGTACAAAGAGTACGAAACCCAACCTGCAATTATCGCTCAATCAATTGCACTTGCTCCTAAACCAGGTGAACTTACCACAAATCCTCAACTATATTATGGTAAAAATCTGGCAGTGACCGGTGAAGTGGAAAACATTAGAAATGCTAGCTCCTTCACCTTAGATGAAGATAAATTATTTGGTGGACAGGATTTGTTAGTAATCCGTGCCGGTACTCCAAAAGCAACTGTCAATAAAGGCGAGAAAGTTGCAGTTACGGGTGTGTTGCGTCCGTTTGTTATTGCTGACCTAAAACGGGATTACGATCTTAAATGGGATTTAACCTTAGAAAAGCAGCTAGAGGTGGAGTACAAGAATAAACCTGTGCTAGTTGCAACAGACGTATATCCCTCAGCAATTCCACAATAAGGTATTCTACAGCGTTGTCTATCAGGAAAACTTTTCATAAATAGCCTCAAAACAGATAAAAAGAATGGCAAGAAATGACAATCCTCAAAGGGGAGATTTCCTACAAGCGCTGAGTAAAGTAGGGGTATTAGTTTTCCTGGTAGCGATCGCTATGGTAGCGAGAAGTTGTAGTCTTTTTAATGCAAAAGCAACTATCACTAATATATCGGAAATTACTGAGAACACTAAGGAATTTATTGGTAACTCTGCGACGATTAAAAGCAGAGTAATTGAGAAAGTTGGTTTGAGTTCATTTACGGTTAGTGATGCACGGTTCTTTCGCGGCGATCCTCTTGTAGTTGTCAATGCTTCAGGTGCGCCTTTCGATCTACCATCTGACCAAAATATCAAAGTCCAAGTTACTGGTCAGGTTCGTAATTTAGTAATTCCCAAAATTGAGCAAGAATTTAATCTCAATATAGATGACAAATCTTACAAAGATTATATCAATAAACCTGCAATTATTGCTCGATACATTGTATTAGCACCCCAACCTGGTCAAATAACACAACATCCCGAACAATACTATCGCCGTAAAGTTGCAGTTAAGGGGAAAGTAGAAAATATCCGCAGTCCGGTTTTACTAACGCTACATGAAAATCAATTATTTGGTGGGGAAGATTTGCTCGTCTTATTAAAAGCACCACCTAAAGTAGCAATAAATCAAAACCAAACAGTATCTATAAGAGGTGAAGTTCGTCCTTTTGTTGTTGCTGAAATTGAGCGAGACTATGGCTTCACTTGGGATCTAAATGTAAAAAGAGAGTTAGAAGGTAAGTACGGCAACAGACCTATTTTAGTTGCTGAAACTGCATACCCTGAATAATAAATTTTGGAGAAGATATCAGATAATGAATATTCGATTGATGCGCTTAATAATTTTACCATTGGGCTTAATCTCTGTATTGCTTTTGGAGATGTTACCCTTTAGTTTTGCACGTGTTACAGCACAGGCGAATAATAATACCTCAATTCAACGTAGACTTTCAAAATACTCTCCTGTGAAAGCTCCCTTTCTTACACCTGCATCTCGTGGACAGCCGGTGAGAGATGTGCAAGCTGCCTTGCAATCGCTAGGATTTTATAACGGATCTATTGATGGTATCTATGGCCCTAGAACCACTAGAGCAGTAGTAGCATTTCAGCGATCGCACAGAATAGTTGGTGATGGTAGAGTAGGAGCGCTGACGTGGCAAGCTTTACGCAGTAATATAGCACCCGTGCGTCGTCGTTTCTAACAGTGGCTACACAAACTCTCGTCCGCCTGTGCGGACTAAGAGAAAATTAATGACATAGGTAGTATTGCCTTACCAGAGTTCCAACAGGGATGTTTTTAGCCTGAGTGAGCAGAAAATTTCATGCAGCCACTTGACATCAAAATTAAGTGCATATACACTTAATTTATGGATAAACACACTAACCCAATCAATACCGATCTTCTAGATCAAGTGGCTTGGGCGTGCGCCTGTTTCAATATCCGAAAGGCTTCTCGTGTTATGACACAACACTTTGATGAAGTACTCAAGCCGAGCGGATTGCTAGTGACTCAGTTCACCATTCTGGCTGCTGTAGCGATCGCAAAATCAGCCACAATCAACGAGTTAGCGGAGATGCTAGTAATGGATCGCACGACCTTAACCAGGAATCTCAAGCCCCTTGAACGCGAAGGATGGTTAAAATCCAAACCTGGACAAGACCAGCGAACTCGTATCATTGCCTTGACCGAAGCCGGAGAAGCTGTCTTAGCGAAAGCTTTACCATTGTGGAAACAAGCTCAAAGCATGGTTGAGGAAGTGCTTGGACAGCAACGATGGAACACTTTGCTGGCACATTTAGTGGAAGCAACAGCACTCTTGCGTTAAGTCTAAAATTTTTCTCCAAAAAGTGTATATGCACTTAATTTCTCTATGTTGGCAGTTGATGATAAGCATTCAAAAAAATCATCTTTCCTCTCACAGCATTATTAGCAAAATCATTACAAAAGGTAGCTCATCATGAAAGAGGACATATCGGATAATCCTGGAGTAATTGCTTTTCCGCCAGCACTTTATGCTGGAACATTATTAATCGGATTAGTACTTAGTTTCGTGTTTCCAATCGACTTTTTATCGCGATCGGTAGCACTAGTTTTGGGAGTATTAGCAATTATTTGCGCGGGTTTGATAGGAACTTCAGCTTTTCGGACGATGAATCGCGCACAGACAGAGGTTAACCCTTCACGTCCGACAACAGCGATCGTTTCGGACGGAGTTTTTAGGTTAAGTCGCAACCCAATTTATTTGTCTCTGACTCTGCTTTACATCGGCATCGCGTTGCTATTGGGTGCGCTCTGGGCATTGTTACTATTATTGCCCCTTTTAGTTATTGTGCAAATCGGGGTTGTTCAGCGCGAAGAGAGTTACTTGGAGCGTAAATTTGGCGATGAATACTTACGGTACAAGGCACGAGTGCGTCGCTGGGTATAAATTATCCATTCAAACCAATTGAAAATTACTCTATGGAGAAAAGCTGATGAGCGACACCAATAAAAACAATTATCAATACTAAAGGCTTCTATGGCTAAATTTGATAACCATCCTACCGTGAGATGGTGGCGTGAGCAGTCTACAAACAACCCAAAAACAAGCACAGTCGCTTTGAATTCTGATTCACTCCGATCGCTTTGTTTGGATGCGGGTGCTGATGATGTAGGATTTGTGGAAATTTATCGACCCGCGATCGCCGACCAACATGCCGAAATTCTGGCAGTATTTCCACCCACCAAAACATTGATTAGCTTTGTCTGCTGCATGAATCGGGAAAACGTTCGCACTCCAGCGCGATCAATCGCTAATCTGGAATTTCATGCCAATTACGACCATGCAGATGAAGTAGCTCGAAACCTCGTCAAAGCATTCGCGCAGATTGGTGTCCGAGCCTTGAATCCGTCAGTGGCATTCCCAATGGAAATGGATCGTTATCCAGACAAAAAAGCCTGGGTTATATCTCATAAACCTGTGGCTGTTGAAGCAGGATTAGGACACATAGGAATTCATCGAAATGTGATTCATCCCAAGTTTGGTAATTTCATTGCCCTCGGTACAGTTTTAATCGATACAGAAGTAACTGAGTACGCCCACCCGATCGATTACAATCCCTGCATTGAGTGCAAATTGTGTGTTGCGGCTTGTCCTGTAGGCGCGATCGGGGCTGACGGTAGCTTTAGTTTTTCAGCTTGTTACACTCATAATTACCGCGAGTTCATGGGCGGATTCACAGATTGGACAGAGACGATCGCTGACAGCAAAAGTGCTAGTGATTATCGAAAAAAAGTCAGTGCTTCTGAGTCAGCCTCAATGTGGCAAAGCTTGTCTTTCAAGCCGAACTACAAAGCAGCTTACTGTATTGCGGCATGTCCGGCGGGAGAAGATGTAATTGCTCCATTCTTGAGCGATCGCAAAGCATTTATTAAAGATGTGGTCAAGCCATTGCAGGACAAAACCGAAACCATCTATGTGGTGCCGGGATCGGATGCCGAAAACTATGTTGCCAAACATTTTCCCAATAAAACGGTGAAGCTTGTGAGCAGTGGCATTCGTCCTCAATCGATTCAAGGATTTCTCTTTGGATTACCATTGTTATTTCAACGCAATCAGTCAGAGGGATTGAGTGCAATTTACCATTTCACATTCACTGGCTCTGAGTCTCGTCGTGCAACAGTGACAATTCAAAATAAAATGGTACGAGTTCAAGAAGGACATCTTGGGAAAGCAGATATTTCTGTCACCGCAGATAGCAAAACTTGGCTGGGTTTTCTTGGCAAGGAACAAAACCTAATTTGGGCATTGCTGCGGTGTAAAATTCGGGTTAGTGGTTCTCTTAAACTACTTCAGGCATTTGGTAAATGTTTTCCTGCCTGAAATATTCAGTTAAATGTGGTGAGAGGCGATCGCTGTTGGTCATGTCTGTCGAGCGATCGCCTGGAATGGGAATAATTAGGGCTTGCTGAAAAAAAAGAAAAGGTGACAGTCTCTAGATTCTCAGACCAAAGAAGTATATTACAGTGCAAGATAAGATTGCTATAAGTACAGCATCCATCAGGGTAAAATGTTGGGAGTTTGATAATCTCTCTATATTTACTTGATGCTAAATATTCTATTTAACTGCAATCTCCTTATGGCATTAGATTCTACCACGGGTGAAGTCGTAATTGCAGAACAACTCAAGCAATTTTTACTAGTACTATCTGTCTCATTGGGTGTTGCTACACTACCACAAATTTTTAGTTGGTTGCGCCGCATTCCTTATACACTATTGCTGGTCATAGTGGGATTAGGATTAGCATTCGTGAATGTGCGATTGATTAATCTCTCTCCTGAATTGATTCTAATGATTTTCTTACCGCCACTGCTGTTTGAAGCTGCTTGGAATTTGAAATGGTCAGACTTAAAGCGGGATTTGTTACCGATTTGTCTGTATGCAATAGTTGGGGTAATAATTTCTATCGCTGGAGTAGCATTCGGTCTTTATCAATTCGCTGGACTTGAACTTAGCATTGCTCTATTAGTTGGAGCTAGTCTATCAGCAACCGATCCAGTTTCGGTAACGGCTCTATTTCGGGAACTAGGAGCAAGCAAACGTCTAAGAACGCTGATGGAAGGAGAAAGTTTATTTAATGATGGCATGGCGGTTGTGGCTTTTGGCTTATTAGTTGCTCTGCCGTTAGGTAATGCCAAACTTGATTTACAGTCTGCAATATTCGAATTTTTTCAAGTAGTAGGCATTGGTATCAGCGTTGGAGGACTAATTGGGTTTGGTATTTCCTATCTAACCCAACGTTTCGACTTACCATTAGTAGAACAATCCCTTACCCTGGTTTCTGCCTACAGCACTTACCTAATTACAGAATATTTAGGTGGTTCTGGAGTGATTGGAGTTGTCACCACAGCTTTAATTTTAGGCAACTTTGGCTCGCGCATCGGCATGAACCCGCGCACGCGGATCATTGTGACTGAATTTTGGGAATTTCTTGCTTTTTTTGTAAATTCGATTGTTTTTCTCTTAATTGGCGATCAAATTCGCTTTGCTGTCTTAGGAGATAACCTAAAAAGTATTGCAGTCACAATTGTGGCGATGATTGTGGCACGGGCAGTATCTATTTATGCTTTAAGTAGTCTTAGCAACTGGTTAGCTAAATCCGAAATTCCTTTATCTGAACAAACTGTATTGACGTGGGGTGGGCTACGCGGCTCTGTCTCCATTGCCCTGGCTTTGAGTGTACCAGCCATACTCCCGCAAAGGGAAGAAATTATTGCCACTGTATTTGGAGTAGTTTTATTTACCCTGTTAGTACAGGGCTTAACCATCCAACCATTATTAGAAAAACTCCAACTTTTAGGTTCGCAACCGCTACGTCAACAATACACCGAAGCAATTGCCCGTCAAGTTGCTCTCCAACGGGCGCTGGAATATTTAGAAACAGCACAAAACCGTCCGGGAATTGAGCCAGAGTTTTATCGCTACCAGAAGACGCTGCTTGCAAGTGAAATTACTTGTTTGCAAGAAGAAATTGACAAGTTACTTGATGAATACCCAAATTTGCAAGAATTTTCAACCGAAGAACTGCGAGGGGAACTGCTGGCAATTGAAGCTGATACTTATGCTGAGTTTGTCCGCGCTGGTAAGTTAAATAAAGAACTGTCACCTTTTTTGCAAACAAACCATGAGGGAGCAAATGGGAAGGAATAAGTCTATGTTCTATAGTAATACCGTTTCATTTTAAGATTGATACAGATTCTTGCAGGGCGAGCAAGAATCTGTATCAATAATTTCGTGAAATGGTATGATGCGATCGCCACTTGACAAAATTGTAAACTCTTTAAATTGTGTCTTCATTTGCTCCAGCCGTCAAAAATACCATCCATTTAAAGGCTCCCAAGAACAACCAGAGGTAATTGAACGCTGACTTTAGTACCTGTCACGGTGTCAGATTCAATGGATAATTCTCCACCATGAGCATTGACGATACGTTTGCTAATGGCAAGCCCCAACCCAGTACCGCTTGGTTTTGTGGAAAAGAACGGCTGCATTAGCTTTGACAAAACCTCTGAAGGAATTGGCTCACCACCATTGCAGACATTAATGCAGATTTTATCAGGAGACGTGAGCGCAAAGATTTGACTATCCAACAGAAAAATGGAGATGTAGTTTTAGGTGTTCAATCAGGCAAAGTGCATACCTCACGAGTCACGCCTGAAATTATAAAAACTTTTGAAGGAGCTAACTCTCTTCTTGACAAGACTTACTCCTCTTATCAAGCCCAGTCAAGAGAAATTCACAGATAATATAGGAACAACGCGATTTTGTGAGAATTATGCGTTCTAGGCAGTTCTTACAGTAGGAGTAAAAATAAATCCAGTAACTTTTATGAGTCAAA
This sequence comes from Nostoc commune NIES-4072, assembly GCF_003113895.1. Classification (NCBI taxonomy): domain Bacteria; kingdom Bacillati; phylum Cyanobacteriota; class Cyanophyceae; order Nostocales; family Nostocaceae; genus Nostoc; species Nostoc commune. The sequence goes on from NZ_BDUD01000001.1 coordinate 3,628,983, forward strand.
CACAATCGGAACTAAAGCTACTGACCTTCGATGAATTTATCGAATGGTATCCAGAAAACTCAGAAGTACGTTACGAATTACATGATGGGGTGATTGTGGAGATGCCAAAGTCTAAAGGGGAGCATTCTGATTTGGCTGGTTTTTTGATTGAAGAATTACTGTTCACAATTAGAGAGATGGGTAAACGCGGTATCTGGACTATACCAAAAGAATCCATTATTAAACCATACCGAGATAAATCAGGGTACGAACCGGATATTATTGTTTTAAATCAAGAAACTATCGATACTGAAACGCGCTGGAAGAAAGAATCAGTTATCCATAATGCTAGTTCGGTCAAACTAATAGTTGAAGTAGTGTCAACCAACTGGCAGGATGATTATTATGATAAGCTTCGTGACTATGAAGCTATGGGTATACCTGAATATTGGATTGTGGATTATGCAGCTTTGGGTGGACGTGTATTTATTGGTAGTCCCAAAGTTCCGACTATTTTTGTCTGTGAACTTATTGATGGTGAATATCAAATGACACCCTTTAGAGGAACAAACCTTATAGTGTCTCCTACTTTTTTGCAGTTGAATCTAACCGCACAACAAGTTTTTGACTCGGTGATTTAAACTTTTTAGAGTTCAAAAAATTGTCAATGCAAGATTTTTAAATCTTACAGCGCTTTCGGCTATTATGCAATATAGTTTTCTCCTTGCCCCTCTCCTATCATCGCTTTCAGCTTTTAGAATGAACCTCTTACTGAAACGATTTCTACTGCCAATTTATTTAGTTAGCGATCACTAAATAATACTTAATCGAAGAAATTGATAAATTATGACTATTTTAATTGCCAAGAACTGAAATTAAAATAACCTTTAATCATACCACAATATATTTATGCAAGAGTTCTCTAGTAATAAGGGTAAGGGTAACGGCGGAAATTTAACCATTGATGCTCATCTGTTGCTATTGCGGCGAGGCATTATCTTTGCCTAGTTAGCACTTTGTTTGCCCAAAAATGCATTCGCCCTTCAAAATGTGCGATGGCGCACAACGCCCGTAGGAAATGCGATCGCATTTCCTAATATTAAGCCAAATATGTGCGTTATCTAGAACCCTTGTAGAGAAATAGCAGTGCTATTTCTCTAATTCTTCTCTCATTATTCTCTCCCTATATCTAACTGCACTTGCAATCCATCATTCTCATTCCCAGACTGAGCCGGTGCTAATAAAACAGAACTGTCTGGCTGTGATAATGATTCGTTAAACTGTATTCTGACTGGAGTTTTATTGTCTCTTCTATTATTGTTGGAGATGCTTGCTGGATTAGTTTGCTCAAAAAAGCTTTTAAAGTCTTCTTGGGCAGTTCTTTGATCAATTCCAATGAGAGAATTACCAGTTGATCTGTATTGCTCTAGATTTGAGCTTGATGTTGGTGACTGTGCGTATACTTGGCTTCCTAAGCTTGCAAAGGCTGCCGTAATCCCTAAGAAAGCAATAATTTTGGTGTTCATGTGTTTTATCCAAATTATCTTTAATATTGCTCGTCTCTTATTGTCTGGGAAAATTATTTTGATTAACTCTATCGTTAGGTGCTACTTGATTGATCTTACTGCGTATATACTTAGAGTGTCAATCATTAATGTTGTTTTAAGGATTACTAAGCCATAACGAATGGGATCTCTTAGGAAATTGGACTATTTGGTTCAGTTTCCAAGCGATCGCAGTTAAGTTGGTTGAGATGTGCCAGGATTAAATCAGGGATATTATCAGGTAAATTAATCACATTCTCTTGTTTTATGGTAATTATTGTCTGATAACAAGCTTGTTCTCTACAACACTGTGCGATCGCATCTACCCAATTTGCCACAAAACCAAAAAACATGAGAGAGCAATGTGTGACAAATAGTTAATTTTGCCTATTTTTTGCTCATCAGTCTATTAATTCTCCAGCTTGTCGTAAGACTTGTTCATAAAGACTGCGGCTTACCCAATATTAAGCAGTATTAATCATGGCATCTAATAGGGGTCGCACTTGTAAAATTATCTTTCTATTTTTTGTTAATAAGAGAATATCTATTCCACTTGCTTGTAATCCCAAACTTTTAGCTACTTGGCGTGCTTCACGCTCATCTAACAAAATTTGCCGTTCTTCAGTTTCTAGTGCTAAGGCAATTGTTTCGCGTTCACCTTTATCTAATTCTGACGGTATATTGGGTGTTATTGTTGAAACTGAGACAACTTGTAGCTATTTGTCAGCGATCGCTAATACAATTAATACTCCAATTGTATTAGCGATCGCCTACTCCAGTCTATGCTCACGCATTTATTTGTGTTAATGACAGAATAGCGTAGCGCCACTAATATTGCGCTTTAAGTTACTAAAATAACGAATTTAATTACCACCACTACGATTTTTGTTACAAACATCATAATTTTCGTTACAATATTACAAATTCGTTACTAAAATAACGAGTTTAGTTACCACCACTACGATTTTCGTTACAAACATCATAATTTTCGTTACATTGTTACGAATTTACTTACCACCACTAAGATTTTCGTTACAAAGATCATATTTTTAGTTGATATTGCTGAGGCTATCGTTACATTCAACACCAATCTTTGTGGATTTTACTCAACCAAAACTAAGCTTTAGTAAGGCAAGCTAGCTCTAGAACACCATAAAAAGAAGATAATTATGCCTCGTCAAAAGCGTACATATCGCGTTTTAGAAAAAGCTGAATTAAGAATGTCTGGACTCAAAGCAATTGATCCGAGTATGGATTTTGGCGATGCTCGCAATTTGCAAAATATCATACAAATAATTCAGCAGTATCGTAACAAAATAGAAGCTTATAATACTACTCTAGCTGTGATTGACTCTTACAAAAATGAGATGAAAGAGTTGGAAACAACTTTGAGCGACTTGATAGAAAAAATGCTCCTTGGAGTTGCTTTTAAATACGGCAAAGATAGCCATGAATATCAAATGGCGGGTGGTGTTCGCAAAAGCGATCGCATCCGCAAAAGCAGAGCAACACGTTTAAAGACGACTACTAAGGAAGCATCTAGTGAAAATGCTAAAACTGTATCATAGTTTAACGAACTTTGGGGGTTTAAGTCCCCAGCAAGATAGGCAGCACGTTTTGTGTCGGGGTCTAAATCCCCGTCACAAAACGTAGTTGCGAATTGCGTTAGCGGAGCGGGGCGTTAGCCCATTGCGAATTGCGAATTGCGAATTGCGAATTGCGAATTGGTTTAATACGCTTGGGTTAATAGTAATTCACGAAAACCTTGATAAATATAGATTTCTCGTAAAGGCATGGCATTGCCCATCGCTGTCAACTTAAGCAAAACATCAGCATAAAATTTAATCTAAGAATATCAAACTATAGGATTACTATTTGATTTTTGAACGAAATTAGGTGTTGTAGAGTGTGTTAGAACGGAGTTCGTAACGCACTATTATCAAGGGTTTGATGCCGTACTCTCTGTGCTAACACATCCTACGGATATTTTCATAAATCAAACCGGATTCCTATAGATGTTCTTAGATTACATCATAAGTAAAAAACGTTAACATTAAAATATTTTAATCAAATAGCGATCGCCATTTTAAGATAAAGTTTAATTCTTCAACAAATATCTATTTGATAATTTCATTTTATACTTCAATTCAGCAACACCTGAAATTAAGCTGTTAAATTATATTTTCAATAGCCTCTGCTTGGAAATGATGAGTATCATCAAGGCTCCAGCTTAGGAGTTCGCCAGCTTTGCCGTTTTGAACGGAAACTATTATATACGAGTATCCTTGCCAAGCGTATAGGCGATCGCATTCTGAAGGGATAGCAGGATGATCTGGGTGGGAGTGAAAAATGCCAATAATGTTGAGCGATTTATTGCGTGCTTCCCTTTGTGTTTTTAACATAACTTCGGGTGCGATCGTGTATTGCCGTCTTTTACTATCTGTTGTGTATTCCCCTGCAAACTCAGCCGCCGCTTCTGTATTCCAGGCATTTTCTGTTGGTATGACTTTTACCACAATTTTACCCCCATCAGCCAAATAGCCCAAAATCATACCACAGCACTCTTCTGGATAGGTGCTTTCTGCATGGGTGCGGATAGTTTGCAAGTGTTGTTGGCTAAGTCGGATCATCTCTGCGTTTGTAGTTTTGCTAACCTCTAGGATTTTAGCGCACCGCAGGTATCGCACCGAGAAAATAAAACAATAGACATCTGGTGAAAATGAATGTAGAGACGTTGCATTGCAACGTCTCTACAAGGGTTTCAGGTAATGCATAATTAATTTCTGAAGATGTCTAATATGAAGAATAGACAAAGTTCAGTATCTATAATATACATTTATTAACCAATGATATGAAGAGTATGCAAAGACAATTATTTAACTATAGACATCTAAGTAAAATATTAACTATGTGACTATTTTGAGGCTAATTGAGATGTTCTCTATTTTCAACCTAGATATCTACGGAGAATATCTCACTACGTACAAGCCAGTAAAAGGCTAAATCTTCAATAAATATTATTGTTCCTCAAAGGTGGCGTGTAAAATATGCCGAAAACGTCAAATTGGAGCTAATTTTTGTGCCTGAAAACACCACTAAACTCAAGATTAGACATCTGGTGAAAATGAATGTAGAGACGTTGCATTGCAACGTCTCTACAAGGGTTTCAGGTAACGCATAATTAATTTCTGGAGATGTCTATTGAGAACTGAAGTTACTAAAAAAATTGATTTAGGTAGGTAAAAATTATGGCAAATATCATTGGAACCAACGGTGATGATACTCTCGTGGGTAGCGAGTTAGCAGACACCATTAAGGGTCTTGCAGGCAACGACACTCTGACTGGTGGCGGTGGTAAGGATCAATTTGTTTATGACAACTTTAACTCCGATGCTAGCACTGATACTATCACCGATTTCGGTGGTGTGGGTAAAGGCACAAATCCGACAGCAGCAGTTATTGCCGAAGTGGACACCATCAAATTCCTTAGTCCTGGCTTAACTGCCCGAAATCTGCTCCTCACTCAGAATGGCAGCAATCTAGAAATCACCTTTCAAAGTGAAATTCCAAATGCAAAAATCATTTTGCAAAACTTTGCCCTGGAAAACCTGCATAACCTCAGCAAATCTGCTGGAGCGACTGTTAACTTGGGCAATATCCAGTTTTATGGGGAAACCAGTATCAGTGATAGCTTTGATGTGGTCAATGCCAACTCCACCCAACACAACCTGTTCCGCAAGAACACAGTTACCTTCTTTAACGACCTAGATAACAATGTCAATGGCTTTGACAACTCAGATGATGTCATCAATGGTCAGAGTGGTAATGACAAAATCGACGGCAAAAGTGGCAACGACCTGCTGCGTGGTGGCGCGGGGAATAATACTCTCATTGGTGGTGTTGGTAACGATACCTTGTATGCTGGCTTTTCAACAGGGAATAATACCCTCTGTGGTGGCGCTGGTAACGATAACTTGGATGCTAGCTTTTCAACAGGTAATAACTTACTCAATGGAGGCGTTGGTAACGATACCTTAGATGTTAGCGCTTCAACAGGCGATAACCTACTTAATGGTGACGATGGCAATGATTATCTTTTGGCCTCTGGCAAGAACTACTACATAAACGGCGTCTATCTCTCTTTAGGCAATAACACCCTCAACGGTGGTGCTGGTAACGATATATTGAGTATTTTCTTGTCAAAAGGCGATAACCTCCTCAATGGTGGGGATGGCAATGATTCTCTCAGAACCTTCTCCGATGATGCTGATGGTGGAACCTCAGGCAATAATACCCTCAATGGAGGTGCTGGTAGCGATCTCTTGACTCTTTACAACACAACAGGCGATAACCTAGCCGATGGCGGCGATGGCAATGATTATCTTTTGGTTTATGGCTATTCTAGCATTAGAGGTGGTAACAACACTCTCATTGGTGGTCTTGGTAACGATAACTTGAATGCTGACTATTCAACAGGTAATAACCTACTCAATGGTGGTGATGGCAATGATTATCTTTCAGCAGCTGGCTACCCAACTGGTGGTCGCCCATACCAAGCCGCTTCTGGCAATAATACCCTCAACGGTGGCGCTGGTGACGATGAGTTGAATACATACTTTTCAACAGGCAATAATCTCCTAGATGGGGGTGATGGCAACGATAAGATATATGTGAGCGTTGGTAAGGACACGATCAATGGGGGTACAGGTGACGATTTGTTGTCCTATAATCCTATTTTTATCGACTATAATCTTACCGAGGGAATCACTTCGACTTTTGATGCCACTACTAACATTGGCTCAATTACCGCAGGTACGAATCGAGTTAGTTACAAGAATATTGAACGATTAAATATCTCAGGTACAGACTACGGTGACTTGATTGTAGGGAGCAATGGCAACGATACGCTCTTTGGGAGTTTGGGTGACAATGGTAGCAATCGTGGCAATGATACGATTATTGGCGGTACAGGTAACGATATCCTGAAAGGTGGCAAAGGTAATGGTGACAAAGGTAATGATAGCCTAATTGGAGGATCTGGTACTGATACCTTTGCTTTCGATAATTACATCGAAGGCATTGATACTATTTATGACTTCAACGCGACTAATGAATTGATTCAGGTATCGGCTGCTGGTTTTGGTGGAGAGTTAGCAACACCTTCACTTGAGCCAAATCAGTTTACCATAGGCACATCTGCAACAGCGATCGCTCAACGATTTATCTATGACAATATTACAGGTGCATTGTACTTTGACCAAGATGGCAGTAACTCTGCATTTACTCAGGTACAATTTGCACAATTATCTGCTGGATTGTCACTAACCGAAAAGAATTTTGTGTTTAGTTACTGAAAAAAATGGGCGTTGCTGAATTGAAGTATGAATCTAGATGTAGAGATGTAGAGATGTAGCACTGCTACGTCTCTACAAGGATTTTGGTATTATGCAAAATCATTTTCATACATGGAATCAGCAACGCCAAAAAATGATTTAGGTAGGTAAAGATTATGGCAGATATTATTGGAACTAACGGGAATGATACCCTCCTGGGCACTAACAGCGCAGACACAATTAAGGGTCTTGCAGGCAACGATAGCATCACCGCTAAACAGGGCAACGACACCCTGATTGGTGGTGGTGGCAAAGATAGATTTGTTTACGACTTCGGCGACGACATATACTCAAACCTCAACTTCGGCATAGATACTATCACTGATTTCGGTGGAGTAGGTAAAGGAACAAACCCAACAGCAGCAATTATTACCGAAGTGGACACCCTAAAATTTCAAGGTGCAGGCTTCACTGCCGAGAATATGCTGCTCATTCAGAATGGTAGCAATCTGGAAATCACCTTTAATGGGATAAATTCTACCAAAGTCATCCTGCAAAACTTTGCCTTGGAAAATCTGGATAACCTGAGCAAATCTACAGGAGCCACTGTAGACTTGGGCAATATCCTCTTTGATGGACAAACTAGCATCACTGACAGCTTTGATGTGTTCAATGCCAACTCCACCCAAAGCACTATCTTCAACAAAAACACAGTCACTTTCCTTAACGACCTCGACAATAATGTTAGCGGCTTTAAAAACTCAGATGATGTCATAAATGGTCAGGGGGGTGATGACATCATTGACGGCTTAAGTGGCAACGACTTTTTGAGAGGTGGCATGGGGAATGATACTCTCATCGGTAGCGCTGGCGATGATACTCTCGTTGCTGGTACGAGCAATAATAGCATCCTTGCTGATACTGATGACGAGAACTTGAATGTTAACTATTCAGAAGGCGATAATCTGCTTGATGGTGGCAATGGCAATGATTTTCTTTTTGCGGCTGGATTACAGAAAGTCAACGGTGATTATAATGATGGCTATTATTATGTTTCTGGCAATAACACTCTCAACGGTGGCGCTGGTGACGATAACTTGAGTGTTAAGTATTCAACAGGCGATAACCTGCTGTCTGGGGGCGATGGCGATGATTCTCTCTATGCCTCTAGCGACAACAACAGCTTTACCATTGGCACCTCTGGTAATAATACCCTCAACGGTGGTGCTGGTAACGATAACTTGAGTGTTGACTATTCAACAGGCAATAACCTACTCAATGGTGGCGATGGCAATGATTCTCTTACTGCCTCTGGCTTACAGTATCAAGACATCTTTGGTGCTTCAGGCAATAATACTCTTAATGGTGGTGCTAGTGATGATTACCTGGCTGCTGACTATTCAACAGGGAATAATTTACTCGATGGAGGCATTGGTAATGATACCTTGAATGTTAACGCTTCAACAGGGAATAACCTACTTAATGGTGGCGATGGCAATGATTCTCTTACTGCCTCTGGCGCGGAAGATGCTATCAGAGCAAGCATTCCTCGTTTAGGCAATAACACCCTCAACGGTGCTGCTGGTAACGATACCTTAAATGTTGACTCTTCACAAGGGGATAACCTACTCAATGGTGGCGATGACAATGATTCTCTATCCAGCTCTGGCTCCTTTGAGTATTACGGTGGAGGATTCCTCGCCGCTTCTGGCAATAACACGCTCAACGGTGGCGCTGGTGACGATACGTTAAATATTAACTATTCATCAGGCAATAACCTCCTCAATGGTGGCGACGGTAATGATTCTCTCTCCGCTTCTGGCTACTACGAAGACGACGGCTACTACTACGGTTTCAACATTTTGTATCGTGTCACATCAGGCAATAATACCCTCAATGGTGGTACTGGTGACGATACATTAAATATTGACTATTCATCAGGTAATAACCTCCTCTCTGGTGGCGATGGGAATGATTATCTCTCCGGCTCTAGTTTCCTGTACAACAAATACAATAATAGCAAGATCGTCACATCAGGCAATAACACGCTCAACGGTGGCGCTGGTGATGATACATTGAATATTGACAATTCAACAGGTGATAACCTTCTCTCTGGTGGCGATGGCAATGATTCTCTAAGTGCCTTTGGTGCGTCAGGTAATAACACGCTCAACGGTGGCGCTGGTGATGATTACTTAATTATTGATGGGTTTAGTGGTTCAAGCTTCCTTAATGGGGGTGATGGCAATGATACCCTCACAGGTGGTTACAATGATAGCCTCACTGGCGGTAATGGTACTGATACCTTTGCTTTCAATAGTTACAATGGGGGCATTGATAGTCTTTATGACTTCAACGCCACTAATGAGTTGATTCAGGTATCGGCTGCTGGTTTTGGTGGCAACTTAGCAACACCTTCAGTCTTTGCAAATCAGTTTACCATCGGCACATCTGCAACCACTGCTGCTCAACGATTTATCTATGACAATATTACAGGTGGACTGTTCTTTGACCTTGATGGCAGTGCATCTGGGTTTACTCAGGTACAATTTGCCCAACTATCTGCTGGATTATCACTCACCGAAAAGAATTTTGTGGTTGTTTAATCATTAATTAACGCTCCATTAATAAGCAAAAATCTTGAGAATGCCAGGTGTTTAAGATAGCATCTTGCATTCAATTTATTAATGCAATGAATAGTTAATTTGGGCTATGTCTCTATTTCTACACTTATGTATCTGTACTTATTATTACTTAGATATAGGACATTGCCACACAGTTTCTTTATCTTGCTTACTGCGTAAGCGTAGCCTAACCTAAGCGATCGCCACGATTAATTCTATATTTTTTTATTATTCTTTCAAACATCTAACAAGTCTTCTCCTTTGGAAGCCTTGGTTCAAACCACTTTTTGTCTGTTGCTTTCTGCAAATAAATCCTTGACTAGAAAAATGTTACAGATACGCAAAGATAAGTATTTAGCTATACACCAGCAATAAGTAATGTGAAGAGTATACAAAGATGTGTTTTAAGTATGGACATCTCGGTAAATATTCATATATGGTTATTACAGATGGTTATTAGAGTGTTATTTAAATGTTCTCTATTTTAAACTAGATACCCACGGGCGATAGTCCACAATGAGAGTATGAAAAGTCTTTTACCTATTTTCAAGATAACAATACTTGCGTATTGAAAAATTAAAGTATGGAATGTGAGTTTCAGGCATTTAAGCTTAATTTGCCGACGTTTTTCAGTGATTATATTCAATCAAGGATGAATAGAAAAAGCCTAAAACGACTTATTTGAGTTGATACACACAGTCCTTAATTTGTACAGTGTGTGAAAGTTTAAGACTTAGATAAGTGGTACTTCAAGCTTGTCAATAGGATAAATTTTCGATAATAATTACTGTTCCTCAACAGTGACATAAAAAAACTTGCTGAAAGTGTTAATTTTCGGCTAGTTATTTGTGCGCTAAAACAGCACTAACACAGAGCTTAGAACCAAAGTTACTCCAACAATTGATTCAATAAGGTAAAAATTATGACAAATATCATAGGAACCAGCAGTAATGATACTCTACTGGGTAGTAACGGTGCTGACACGATTAAGGGTTTTGCAGGTAATGATACCCTCATTGGTGGTACTGGCAGCGATTACTTAGACGTTAACTCTTCAACAGGCAATAACTTATTAGATGGTGGCGATGGCAATGATACTCTTAGTGCTTTAGGTGAATATGATGTGGTGTCTGGTAATAACACCCTCAACGGTGGCGCTGGTGACGATAGCTTGAGTGCTGACAATTCAGCAGGCAATAACCTACTCTCTGGTGACAATGGCAATGATTCTCTTAGCGTCTCTGGTGGCTACTATGATCCTGAAGTATCTGGTAATAACACCCTCAACGGTGGTGTTGGTAATGATACCTTGAGTGCTTTCTATTCAAAAGGCGATAACTTATTGGATGGTGGCGATGACAATGATTATCTTAACGTCAATCTTGCCGATGGTAATAACACCCTCAACGGTGGTCTTGGTGACGATTCGTTGAGTGCTAACATTTCAACAGGCAATAACCTGCTTTTTGGTGGCGATGGCAATGATACTCTTAGTGCCTCTAACTTCGAGGGCTACAGGTTTGATAACACCTCTGGCAAGAATACCCTCAATGGTGGCGCTGGTGATGATTACTTGAATGTTAACTATTCACGAGGTGCTAATCTGCTCAATGGTGGCGATGGCAATGATACTCTCACAGGCTCTAACTACGGCTACGGCTACGGAGGAAGGTGTTATATTTGCACTGGCAATAACACCCTTAACGGTGGTGCTGGTGCGGATAACTTGAATGTTGACTATTCATCAGGCGATAATCTGCTTTCTGGAGATGATGGTAATGATACTCTTAGTGCCTCTGGCTACGAGTACGACAAACAGGGCGAGTCTGGCAAAGGAGTCTATCGCAGAGCATTGGGAAATAATACCCTCAACGGTGGCGCTGGTGCTGATAACTTGATTGTTGATTATTCAACAGGCACTAATTTGCTCTTAGGGGGCGATGGCAACGATACTCTTAGTGCATACAGCGCATTAGGTAATAACACTCTTGATGGTGGTTTTGGTAATGATATCATCACGGGTGGCAACGGTAATGACACCCTAATTGGAGGGGATGGTACTGATACCTTTGCTTTCAATAGTTACAATGGGGGCATTGATAATCTTTATGATTTCAACGCCACTAATGATTTGATTCAGGTGTCGGCTGCTGGTTTTGGTGGCAACTTAGCAACACCTTCACTTGAGCCAAGTCAGTTTACGATTGGCACATCTGCAACTACTGCTGCTCAACGATTCATCTATGATAGTGTTACAGGTGGACTGTTCTTTGATCTTGATGGCAGTGCCTCTGCATTTACTCAGGTAAAATTTGCCCAATTATCTGCTGGATTATCACTAACCGAAAAGAATTTTGTGGTTGTTTAATCTTTAATTAGCGCTCCATTACTTTAGGCAGGGATTGCGAGGTGCTGAAAATATCATCTCGCACTCGATTGCTCAATGGAATTTAGTGCTAACAGAAAGTAGATGTTAGGTTTAGTTCTTCAACTTTCGGTATGTGTGTGCATGATTTGCAAGTGTTCTTGCCTCAGTTTATTTATATCTGCATTTATAATTATGGTAATTTATGACGATTCTTGCTTAGATATAAAATATTGCCAGGCGTAAGCTAGCAAGAACCATAGGCATCGCCGTCATCAAAAGGAAAACATTTATTTTATATAACTTATTCAAACTTATGCCTATTGGTTTCTGGAAAATATTGCCTAGAAACTGAAATAATATGAAGAATATACAAATGTATATACATTTATCGGCAAATAATGTGAAGAGTATGCAAAGAGGCTTATTTGCTATATATAAGCCTTTTCATAAGGTGAATCTTCGATAAATATTAACCCAAGTTGCTAGTTACTCTTATGGGCGATCGCTTTGGGACAGTAAAGCAATAAAATGCCCTCCAAGAAGAGAAAATTAGGAGGGCTAAATGCTAAACGAAATAATTTCCATATATGCTATCATAGACGACCTGTTAAAGGCGATTGGGCATAATGAAGATTGTCGTCGAGAGATGAATGACGCAGAAATTATTACAACGGCAATAACATCGGCGATGTTCTTTAATGGTAATCATAGTAAGGCTTGTACCTATATGAAAGAACATAAGTTGATATCTAATATGTTAGAAAAGTCACGATTTAACCGGAGATTACACAGTGTCTCAATGTTAATCAACGACTTGTTTCATCAAGTGGGAATGGCACTGAAGGAAATTAGTGATTCCACTGAATATCTTTTAGACTCGTTCCCAGTGCCCATCTGCGATAACATCCGTATCTTTAATGTAAAAATAATACAGTCGGCGCAGTATAGAGGTTACATCGCATCGAAAAAACGATATTTTTACGGGGTTCGAGTTCAGTTATTAACAACCAAAAATGGTATTCCTGTCGAATTTGTGTTTATGCCTGGTAGTGCCAACGATGTACGTGCTTTAAATGCCTTACCCTTGAATCTACCACCTGGTAGTGAAATTTATGGTGATTCAGCTTACACCGACTACACGATTGAGGATGACTTGGAACAAACAAGTCACATTTCTTTAAAAGTCATGAGGAAAAAGAACTCCAAGCGTCAAGACCAGCCTTGGAATCAATATATTAAACAACATACTCGGCATTATATCGAAACTGTGTTTAGTAGTATCACTTGTGTTTTTCCAAAATCAATACATGCAGTCACTTATCAAGGGTTTTTACTTAAGCTACAAGCATTCATTTTTTCTTTTACTCTTCAACAAGCTTTTATTGAATAAGTAATTTATACAACTAATAGGCATTTAAGTAGCTGAATGCTGGCAACAATGGCATCGGCACGTTGGCGCTAGGCACCAACTTTGTTGTACGCGATCGCATGAATTGAGTGATAACAAGTGCATATCAGTCGATAACCAGCAACTTGGGTTACTAGTAACATTGGCTCAATTACAACGGGCACGAATCTAGTTAGTTACAAGAATATCGAACGATTAGATATCAGAGGTACAGCCTACGATGACTTGATTGTAGGGAGCAATGGCAACGATACGCTCTCCACAGGCAATGGTGGCAACGATACAATTGATGGGGGTAAGGGTGACGATGTGTTGTATGTAGGTTACAACTATGCTACAGGTGGGATCACAACGACATTCAATGCCAGTACTAACACTGGATTAATTACGGCGGGCACGAATCTGGTTAGTTACAAGAATATTGAAGCATTAAATATCTCAGGTACAGGCTACGATGACTTAATTGTGGGGAACAATGGCAACGATACCTTGTCGGGCAATGGTGGAAATGATAGCCTCTATGGAGGAGCTGGTACTGATACCTTTGCTTTCACTTTCAATAGTTTCTATGGAGGCGTTTCTAGCCTTTATGATTTCGACGCCACTAATGAATTAATTCAGGTATCGGCTTATGATATTAATGTCGATTTATCATCAATAGGTTCACTTAAAGCAAGTCAGTTTACCATTGGGACATCTGCAACAGCGATCGCTCAACGATTCATTTATGACAATGTTACAGGTGGATTGTTCTTTGATCAAGATGGCAGTGCGTCTGGGTTTACTCAGGTAAAATTGGCACAACTATCTGCTGGATTATCACTAACCAATAACAATTTTGTTGTTGTTTAATCGTGATTAGCGCTCCCTTACTTTAGGCAGGGATTGCGAGGTGCTGAAAATAGCATCTCGCACTCGTGACATGAAATTATGTCGAAAGCGTCGAATTTTGGCGAATTTTTGTTCTCTAAAACAGTACTAACAGCAACTTGAGAACTGAAATTACTGAAAAATAGATTTAGTTAGGTAAAAATTATGGCAAATATAATTGGAACCAACGGTAATGATACTCTAGTGGGCAGTAACAGCGCAGACACGATTAAGGGTCTTGCAGGCAACGATACCATTACAGCTAACTATGGCAACGACACCCTAACTGGTGGTGGTGGTAAGGATCAATTTGTTTACAACTTCGATGACTATAATTTGTTGAGCGACGGCACTGATATCATTACCGATTTCGGTGGGGTAGGTCAAGGGACAAACCCCACAGCAGCAGTCATTGCCCAAGTGGATACCATCAAATTCCTTGGTGCTGGCTTCACTGCCCGAAATCTGCTGCTTACCCAGAATGGCAACAATCTGGAAGTCACCTTTGAAGGGGTGCCTGATGCCAAAGTTATCCTCCAAAATTTCAAATTAGAAAACTTGGAAAATCTGAAAGCTTCTAAAGGCAGATCAGCTATCGGTAATATTCTGTTTGATGGGCAAACTAGCATTATCGACAGCTTTCATGTCCTAGATGCCAACTCCACTGAAACCACTCTGAGGATTAAGAACACGGTGACTTTTTTCAATGACCTTGACAATAACATTACGGGTTTAGACAACTCAAATGATGTGGTGAATGGTCAGGGGGGTAATGACAAAATCAACGGTTTAAGTGGTAACGACTTGCTGCGAGGTGGTGCAGGGAATGATATCCTCCTTGGTGGTGTAGGAAATGATATCCTCCTTGGTGGTGCGGGGAAGAATATCCTCAAGGGTGACGTTGGTAACGACTCTTTGGGTGTTAACTATTCAACAGGCAATAATTTACTGGATGGAGGCGTTGGTAACGATAACTTGAGTGTTGGCTATTCATCAGGCAATAACCTACTTAATGGTGGTGATGGCAATGATTATCTTGCGGCGTACGATGGCGACAACAACAAACAATACGACCGCATTCCCACTTTAGGTAATAACACCCTCAACGGTGGTGCTGGTATCGATCACTTGAATGTTGGCTATTCATCAGGCAATAATCTACTTAATGGTGGCGATGGCAATGATGATCTTTCAGCCTCTGGTACTGATGGTAGATATAACACACCCACTTCTGGCAATAATACCCTCAATGGTGGCGCTGGTGATGATCGCTTGAGTGCTTTTTTGTCAACAGGTAATAATCTGCTCTTTGGAGGCGAAGGCAACGATACGATATATGGGAGCGTTAGCGGCAATGATACGATAGATGGGGGAAAAGGCGATGATTTATTGTTTTACTATGGTGCTAGGGGCGCAATCACATCGACATTCAATGCTACTAATAATATTAGCTCAATTACAGTGGGCACGAATCGAGTTAGCTACAAAAATATTGAACGATTATACATCAGAGGTACAGAATATGATGACTTGATTGTAGGTAGCAATGGCAATGATATGATCGATGGGGGCAGCAGTGGCAATGATACGATCGATGGGGGTACAGGTGACGATTTATTGTCCTATAACTTCTATAAAAATGATAACAGGGAGGGAATCACTTCGACATTCAATGCTACTACTAACATTGGCTCAATTACGGTAGGCACGAATCGGGTTAGCTACAAAAATATTGAACGATTAGATATCAGAGGTACACAATACGATGACTTGATTGTGGGCAGCAATGGGGATGATACTCTCAACGGTAGTAATGGCAATGATATCCTCATAGGCGGCAAGGGTAATGATAGCCTAATTGGAGGATCTGGTACTGATACCTTTGCTTTCAATAGTTTCAATCAAGGCATTGATAGACTTGATGACTTCAAAGCGACTAATGAACTCATTCAAGTAACAGCTGATGGTTTTGGTGGCGGGTTATCAATCGGTTCACTTAAGACAAGTCAGTTTACCATCGGCACATCTGCAACAGCGATCGCTCAACGATTCATCTATGATAATGATACAGGTGGACTGTTCTTTGATCAAGATGGCAGTGCGTCTGGGTTTACTCAGGTACAATTTGCTCAACTATCTGCTGGATTATCACTAACCGAAAAGAATTTTTTGGTTGTTTAATCGGAATTAGTCCTCTGCCATTACTAAGGGTTACGGGTTACGAGGTGCTAAAAATAGCACCTGGCATTTGATAAATCAATGCAATTTGCTAAAGTTGATTCCGGGCTTTGAGTTGCAGATATCGCTCAACTACCTGATCGGCAATTTGATTTGCTGGTGCATCTAATACTAATACACCTTTTTGTTTCAACTGAGCATAAGCTACTTGTCGTTGCATTAATAAATCTAGTGCCACTGCACGGGCATAAGCATCTGTAACATTATCTGTGAAGATGTGTGCTAAACGATCAACTTGGGGATCTCGCAAAGTAACACAAAATGGCAGATAGCGGGGTGCTAGCTTGGAGAGTGCAGCTAGGAGTTCTGTAGAAGCGGTGACATCAATTAAGTCGGTAATCACCACTACTAGTGCCCTACGAGTTTGACGCTGCACAACATTTGTCACTGCCCCCAAATAATCAGATTCAACTAATACTGGTTGAATTGGTGTCAGGCGATCGATTAGCTGATTCAAATGATGTTGACCGCGTTCTGGGGGAATCCACGTATGCATCTGGCGGTCAAATACACCAACACCCACGCGATCGCCGCGATGCAACCCCGCCAATGCTAAGGATAAAGTTGCATTCAAACCCCAGTCAAATCTCTGCAAATTCTGCACTTTTGCTGTCATTAATCGCCCGCGATCGAGCAAGATTAGTAAAGTTTGTTCCTGTTCGGGTTCTAGAACTCTCACCAATGGCGTTGCATTATTATATGCCCCAACCCGCCGGGCGGTTGCTTTCCAATCAATAAATCGTAAATCGTCACCAGTGCGATAGTTCCGCAGTTCGGCAAACTCTGTACCAATACCAGTTTTGCGGGATTGGCGCATTGATCCTGATGATTGCAATGTTAAACGAATTGTCAGCGATCGCAATCCCACTAAATCAGGATAAACTTTCACTGGCAGACTTTGGGGAATTTGCCAATCATCCCAAGCTAATCCCCAAATTCCCAACTGTCGAACTTGAATATTTCCCCAAGGAAACTCGCCGCGCTGTGTCGGGTTGACGGTATATGTCAATTCTTGAGTGGTATTGCTGGGAATAATAGCGCTGAGTGTAGGTGCAGATATGCCAAATCCTGTTGGGTAGTAATCGCAGATTTCAATTAGGGCGTTGGTATTTGGCGATGTTACTTTTAACACCACTGGATTATCCCGCCCAATGGATAATCGTGAGGGTAATTCGCGGGTAATTTGCACGCGAGAACGGCGTACCTGCAAACCATCTACAACCATCAATCCGAGAACGATCGCATCAAATAGCACAATGATGGCGATCGCTGCTTTAATGCTGAAAAAAAGGCATAGGATCGGGGCGATCGCTATACCTAAAACCAACAATAAATAAACTCGTCTGGAAGGAACCATTTTTTAGAATGAAAACTGAGGAAAAGATTAGCTTAACCTACGTCATCATGGGCAAAGCGATTAAAGAGGAAATCTAAGGCATAATTACGTAGTTGGTAGTATTGTGGATCTTCCATGATGCGGGCGCGATCGCGGGGACGAGAAAAAGGAATTTCCATAACTTCGCCAATTTTCGCATGGGGGCCGTTGGTCATCATTACCAATTTATCTGCTAAAAATAGTGCTTCGTCGATGTCGTGGGTAATCATCAGCACTGTACAACGGTTATCGCCCCAAATTTTCAGCAATTCTTCTTGTAATTCTTCTTTGGTGATAGCATCCAGCGCCCCAAAAGGTTCATCTAAAATTAAAACTTTCGGACGAATCGCCAAAGCACGGGCGATAGAAACCCGTTGTCTCATACCACCGGACATTTGCATTGGTTTCTTTTCCATTGCATCAGCTAGTCCCACCATTGCTAAATGATCGCGGACGATCGCTCTTTTTTCAGCTTGTGGTTTATTGGGATAAACGGCGTTAACAGCTAAGTAGATGTTTTCAAAAGCAGTTCGCCAAGGTAGCAAGGCATAGTTTTGGAAGACAACCATTCTGTCTGGCCCTGGCTTGGTAATAGGTTCTCCTTCAAGTAACACTTGCCCGGAAGTGGGAAAGTTAAAACCGGATACCATATTTAACAGTGTCGATTTGCCACAGCCAGAGTGGCCGATGACGCAAATAAACTCGCCCTGTTCTACGTTGAGGTTAACGCCGTCGAGTACGGTGAAGGGGCCTTTCTTTGTGGGATAAACTTTGGTAACGTCTTTAATTTCCAGGAAAGGTCTGCGGTTGGTGGTTGCACTAACGAATGGTTTTCCTAGTGTGCTTGTAGCTGTAAAGTTGCGATTTTGCATGGTATTTGGGGATTAAAAAGCTAAATGTAGGCGATGTGCAAATGAATATTCTGACCTCTCTCCAAACCTCTCCCCCTAGAAGGGGAGAGGCTTTGAATTTTCCTCCTTCCCTTGTAGGGAAGGGAGCAGGGGGTTAGGTCTTTTGTTGGTTTTTCCAGATGACGTGAAAAGTTAGATTATTAACGGAATTCAAAGACTCATTAACGGAGATAAAAGGTGGATTCATCCAGTTCAGAGGTGCGTGCGTGATGTGCTACTTCTCCCACTCCCTCTTTCTCTAACAATTGTTTTATGATGCGAGTCTTCTTCTTGGTGCATCAAGAACAACTTCCGCGACTGAAAAATCACGTTTAATTTTCAAGTTGTTGAGATAAGCGATCGGATCATCGGCGTTAAAGGGAGTACCATCGAACAGTTGAATCGGTTGGCGAATATAGCTAATATCCAAACCTAATTCTCGTGCGGCGGTGCTGAAAACACGCACGCGACACACCCGTTCCACAACTTCTACCCAATTTCTGGGGAAAGGAGTGTCACCCCAACGCGCCAATTGACTCATAATCCAAATTTGTTCAGTACGGCTGGGACGGTTGATCGCGGAATCGGAATAAAACTGGTGATGGGCATAGTCTCGCAACGGATGGTCTAAGTCACAGGTGAGACTATCTGGATCTTCGAGTTGAATGTATTCTAAATCAGTGCTGACGTAATCTCGCCCGGCTAAAATTTGGCGAATTTCTTGGGTATTTTCAGGATTTGCACAATACACGCAAGCTTCCAACAATGCTTTGGTTAAGGCGATATGCGTATTTGGATAATTTTCTGCCCAATCTTCCCGCACACCAAGAACTTTACCGGGGTGTCCCAACCAAACTTCTAAGTCGGTAGCGATCGTAAAACCGACATTTTCCACAGCAGCGCGGTAATTCCAAGGTTCACCCACGCAGTAACCATCAATGCTTCCGGCTTTTAAGTCGGCTACCATCTGCGCTGGGGGAATGGTCTTCATATCCACATCACTATCGGGGTCGATTCCACCAGCCGCTAGCCAGTAACGCAACAGCAAGTTGTGCATTGATGCGGCATGTACTACTCCCATTGTATGCCGTTGTTCGCGGGTGCAAAGCAGGTATCTTTTGAAGTCTGATAAGCTTTGCACGCCTTGGTCGTAAAAGCGTTTTGCTAAGGTGATGGCGTTACCGTTGCGAGTCATGGTAAGGGCAGTGACAACGGGTAGAGGTTGGTTATTATGTCCTCCCAAAGTTAGCCACATCGGCATCCCTGAAGGCATTTGAGCCGCATCTAAGTAACCACCACTTATGCCATCTTCTATACCCCGCCAGCTACTTTCCCGCACTAGGTTAACTTCATCTAAACCGTGTTTGAGAAAGAAACCTTTTTCTTTAGCAATTGCTAAGGGGGCGCAAGCTGTCAGAGGTAAAAAGCCAATTTCTAGGTTAACTTTTTCTAATCCATGACGGGCAATGTCAGCAGTTTTCCGCGCCCGAATTTTCTTGATGCGTTTCTGCTGATTGAGGAAGTAAATCATCTCACTTCGCAAGCTGTAGTAGCTAGGATGTTCTACTACTTCCATCCGCTTGCGGGGTCTGGGAATATCCACTTCTAAAATATCGCCGATTTTAGATTCGGGGCCGTTGGTCAGCATCACAATTCTGTCAGATAACAGCACCGCTTCATCTACATCATGTGTCACCATCACGGCGGTAACTTGATTTTCTTCGCAGATTTGCATGAGTTGTTCTTGCAAATTGCCGCGTGTGAGTGCATCTAATGCACCAAATGGTTCATCTAGCAAGAGTAATTTGGGACGAATCGCTAAGGCGCGGGCGATCGCAACTCGCTGTTTTTGTCCGCCTGATAACATTCCTGGTTGTTTGTCAGCATGGGGACGCAAACCCACCATATTTATATGTTTTTCGATAATGGCGTTGCGTTCGGCTGCGGGTAAACCTTTCATTACTGAGTCCACGGCGAGGGCAATATTTTCTCTTACCGTCCGCCAAGGTAATAGTGAATAATTTTGGAAAACCACCATTCTGTCTGGGCCAGGTTTGGTGATTTTTTGTCCTTCGAGAGTGACAATACCCTCAGTGGGCAAATCCAAACCCGCAATCATATTTAATAGAGTAGATTTGCCGCAACCGGAGTGACCAATCAAAGAAACGAATTCTCCTTTTTTAATTTGGAGATCGATTCCTTTAAGGGCAATATATTTGCCACCACCAGTTAAGTCAAAAACTTTTTCAATTTGATCAACAGCTACAAACATAGGATATTTGGTATTTAGTATTTGGGCATTGGGCATTGGGCATTGGGCATTGGGCATTGGGCATTGGGCATTGGGCATTGGGCATTGGGCATTGGGCATTGGGCATTGGGCATTGGGCAT
>NZ_BDUD01000001.1:3650190-3689138 GCF_003113895.1 Nostoc commune NIES-4072
GGGCATTGGGCATTGGGCATTGGGCATTGGGCATTGGGCATTGAAGATTTGAGATGATTGGGGATTAAGGATTGGAAAAATCTTTCTTAGTTCCCATGCCCCATGCCCCATGCCCCATTCCCAATTCACTATTTTTGCTCTGCTGGTAAAATCTTGTTTTGCAGCCAACCCATTGCTTTATCTAGAAGCAACCCAACAACACCGATATAAACTAGAGCCAAAATTACTTCGCTGACGTTGTTATTTTGATAGGCGTCCCAGATAAAGAAGCCGATTCCGACAATACCGGACATGACAATTTCGGCGGCGATAATTGCTAACCAAGCTAAACCGATCGCAATTCTCAACCCGGTAAAGATGTAGGGTAATGCCGCAGGAATCAAAATGTTAGTGAAATATTCTTTGCGGCTAAGTTGGAGAACTTTGGCGACGTTGTTGTAATCTTGGGGAATTTGGGTAACGCCAACAGCAGTGTTAATTAAGATAGGCCAAATGGCGGTGATGAAAATTACGAATAAGGCTGCGGGTTCGTTTTGTCGTAAAGCTGCTAAAGAAATCGGAACCCAAGCTAGAGGTGGTACAGTCCGCAGTAATTGAAAGATGGGGTCTAAAGCTTTGGACATGGTTTTATTAACCCCAATCAAAATGCCTAAACCAATACCAACGATCGCAGCTAGGGTATAACTGATGGCGACTCGTTGCAGACTAGCAAGAATCTGCCAAAATAGACCTTTATCAATGCCACCTCGGTCATAAAATGGCCAGAAAATCAAAACCCAAGTGTCTCGGATAACTTGTATTGGCCCTGGTAATGTGGCTCCTGGAATCCAAGCGAAGAGTTGCCAGATAACGAGGAAGATGGCGATGGCGATCGCTGGTGGTATCAGATCAGGAAATTGCTTTTTCAGGCTGGATATAAAGCCATTACTCAATCTAGGACTTGCAGGGCGTTTTTGAGCGAGTGTCATGATGCTGTATTCTCCGCAAATTTTATTTGTTATTTGTCATAGACGCGATGCATCGCGTCTCTACAAGAGTTTAATCGTGTCTCTAAACACTGACTTTCTTGATTGTGAGACTCTTCAAATATTCTTCTGGCTTTTCGGGGTCAAATTTGATGCCATCAAAAAACTCTTCTACACCACGGGATGTATTTGTAGGAATATCAGCAGCAGCAATCCCAGCTTCTTTGGCAGCTTCTTTCCAAATATCTTCGCGGTTGACTTTGTTGATAAGTTCCTTAGCCTTGGCAGCATTATTGTCTAGGTAATCTTTGGGCAAGAATCCCCAGCGAACGTTTTCAACTATGAACCATAAATCATGACTCTTATATGGATAAGAAACACTACCTTTTTCATCTTTCCAGTAGTAAGCAGCCATTGATTTATCATCAATTTTGCGACCATCACCCATGTCATATTTGCCTTGGTATGGATCAGCCAGAATTTCAGGTGAAGGAAGGTTGAAATAATTTCGTCCAGCCAGAATTTCAGCCGCTTCTTTCCGATTATCAAAATTATCTAGCCATTGTTGGGCTTCCATAATTCCTTTTAAAATTGCTTTGGTAGCCTTGGGATTTTTATCAACCCAATCGCCTCTCATGGCAAGATATTCTTCAGGATGATTTTTCCAAATTTCTGCGGTTAATGCTGCTACGTAACCGATTTTGTCTTGCACCAGGCGATAAGGCCAAGGGTCGCCTGTACTAAAAGCATCCATTGTTCCTGTTTTCATGTTGGCAACAGTTTGCGCCGCAGGTACTGTGAGCAACTTGACATCTGCATCTGGATCTAAGCCGCCTGCTGCTAACCAGTAGCGAATCCACAAATCTTGGTTGACGTGGGGAAAGGTAAATGCAGCTGTGAAGGGTGTTGAAGATTTTAATTCTTTAAACAGGGACTTAGCGCCGGCGAGTTGTAAACTAATACCTTTGCCTTGGTGCTTGTTTGCGATCGCAATTCCATTTCCATGCGTAATTAATTGACATAATACATACATGGGAATTTTTTGATTGCCCTTGGTAATTAAACCTTCTGTAATTAAATGTGGCATTGGCATCTGCCATTGGCCGCCATCTATACCACCACCAGCAGAACCAATTTCTACGTTGTCTCTTGCTGAACCCCAAGAAGCTTGCTTGGAAAGGTCAACATTAGTCATGCCATACTTTGCAAAAAAGCCTTTTTCTTTAGCAATAATTAAAGGAGCAGCTTCTACAATGGGAATATATCCTAACTTGACTGTAGTAGTCTCTGGTGCTTGTTCGGAACTAATATTAGCAACCGACTGAGCAGTTGGTTGTGCTTTAGTGCTTCCACCAGTTAAGTTTTCAGGAGGATTACCCAAACAGCCTTTAAGGAATACAGCACTTGCAGATGCTCCGGCTGTGAAAATGAATTTGCGGCGGGAAATTTGATTAAAAAATTCTGTCATAATATCTCCTGAAAACGTAAATTTTATTTTTCATAGCTATGACAATTTAGGCAATAAGTTGTGTTCATTGCTGTATTAATGATTAATCAAGCTATATTTGGCAAAGCAACCGCAGCCATTCCATCAATGACGCGGCTACTTGTATAAAAAAACTCGGCTAATTTCTTGACTCTGCTCTAGTGGGTTTTAGAGGTGTCATTCACCTTGTTGAAATCAGTTTACAGCCTTTGAAGCCAAATTGCTCAACTTGGAGTATCGATTTATTAAAGAAATATTAAATTGGATATATAAGGAAAAATTTATCTATTTTCCTTAACTATATGTATGAATAATTTTTTAATATATCAACTCTTGTCTATGGGCACTATTAGTTTTATAATATGATTCGCTATTTCCGCTTATTTTACAACTTAACTTTAGTAGTATTTTCAATATATAAACTCTTATTTATGAAGACTATTATCTTGGCACTATGATTTAGGTTAGCACAGCTAGCTGTGCTAACCTAAAAACGCATTTGTATCAACCTGAAAGTATAAACCGTATACTTATTAACCGCGCTTGCATCCCCACCCACAAGGGGATGGGGTTTTACGCGCGATCAATAAAGAAGATTTTAAGTAGTGTATTCGGCGTTAATCCTCACGTAGTCGTAACTTAAATCACAACCCCAGGCTTTACCTGAACCATGACCATTGCCAATGTTAACGGAGATTAATACTGTATCTTCTTGGAGATAAGCACCCTTTGCTGCTTTTTTCAAATAAGTACTCGCTGCTGCACGCTCAAATTGCAGAGGTTGCCCGTTTTCTAACATTAAGAAATTCCCTATCTTAATTTGCAGGTTTTCTTGCTCAAAGGGCACACCTGCACGTCCGGCGGCGGCGGCGATGCGTCCCCAGTTAGGATCATGCCCAAAGATTGCAGATTTAACTAAGGATGAACCAGCGATGGTTTTGGCTATTTGTCTGGCTGAAATTTCATCATGGGCCCCTGTTACTTCCACTTCAATTAAACAGGTTGCGCCTTCACCATCACGAGCGATCGCTTTAGCTAAATGCTGACAAACTGCTGTTAACATCGCCTCTAATTTTTCTGCTTCTGCGCCCCATTCTGTAATTGCTGGGGTGCGAGATTGACCGTTTGCCAAAGCGATTAAGCTATCGTTGGTGCTGGTATCGCCATCCACAGTAATGGAATTAAAGCTTCTATCGGCCGCCCTTGCCAACATCTGTTGCCAAAGAGCTGGCGAAACCACAGCATCACAAGTAACAAATGCCAGCATGGTTGCCATGTTGGGGTGAATCATACCGGAACCCTTGGCAATACCACCAATTCGTACTGGGCGATCTGTTATAGTTGTCTCTAGGGCGATAGATTTAGTTACTAAATCTGTAGTGATAATCGCTCCGGCGGCGGCATCTGAGCCTGTTTCTGATAGTGCTGCTACTACCTTGGGAATCCCACTTCGCAAAGCATCCATCTTAATTCTTTGACCAATCACGCCAGTGGAAGCCACTAACACAGATTCAGATGGAATGTTTAGTGCTTGGCCTACTGCCATAGCAGATTCTAAAGTATCAAGGTAGCCTTGACTTCCTGTAGCAGCATTTGCTTGTCCGGCGTTGCAAAGGATGGCACGAGCGCTCTGTTTAGCTTGCAAGCGTTGGCGACAATATTCTACGCAAGCAGCTTTAACTTGGCTAGTGGTGAACACACCAGCTGCGATCGCTTCTACCTCTGAGAATATCAAAGCTAAATCTGGCAACCCCGAAGGTTTCAACCCTGCGGTAATTCCCGCCGCTTGATACCCCCTTGGTGCTGTGATGCCACCTGTAATTTTTTGCCAATCTGCCATTATTCTTCACTCTAAACTATTGAGGAATTTGAACAACCTCTCAATAGTTTAGAGTTTTGAGGGGAAAATTTTAATTACTCAGTGGATAACTTAACTGCGATCGCTCTCGATAACTCCCGGAATAACATATTTGCAACCTTAGACATCAGCTTGTTTTGCAAGTGCTTACCGTTGAGTAGCTGCTTGCCTGAACCGTCAACATTTTTTTTGAGCGTTTCTTTATAAACAGCAATCTCGTTACCTATGGGATTATCAGGCAGCCGCCCATCAACCTCTATTTTCGTAATGACATGCTGCCAGAAGTTCATCCGACAAAGGGCGCTACCGGCTCCTTTCTCAACTAATTTATCTCCAGACTGTTCGAGAAGCGTTCCCATGCCCAATCTGAGTTTGAAAGCATCACGCGAACGGTTACGTTTCACCCGTTTAACATCACCAGGTAGAAATTTCACCACAGATTTACCATTCTCACGAGTGATTTGTTTTTTCTTAACCTCCCTCACTTCTCGCTCAATTAGCTGCTTGCCATTAATCAGAAACGCCTCAAACGGATAAATCCGACTCAGCAGCCTGGCGCGAATTCTCAGGCCAAAATTAAACGCGTCAAAAATCTGGTTATAGATTTTGAACTGTTCATCATTGACCAGCGACTTGAGTTTAGTTTCTAGTCGCTGCTCCTCGATGTCGATGTCGCAAAGCCAGCTAGCGTGTAGCCGGACAGTTGGATCTATTTCTAGCCCAAATTGCACCGCCGCCGATTGCTGGTATTGTCTTTCTATGGATTTGTAACTTGGTGGGTGTACTTCTGATTGCCTTTGGGACAACCAACCCCATAGCGGCGGAACATTGCCTAACTTAGTGCTTTCAGTTTTACTGTGGGCTTTTTCTGGGAACTGCCAAGCTAGGTTTTGGCGAGTGTAGTTAACTATAGAACTCTTGCAAAAGTTTTTTGTGGTATAATAGAGTGTTTAAGAATTTGCAATTAGGACTTTAGTTAGCAGTGAAATTTTGGAGAGCCAAGCAGCTTACTTCAAGGAAATTTAAACGACTTACCGGAGTAAGCCGTCGAACATTTCAGGAAATGGTTGGGTTAGTAAAAGCTCATGAGAAAAAGAAAAAGAAATCTGGTCGTCGTCCTAAATTAATTATTGAAGACAAAGTTTTAATGGTTATTCAATATTGGAGAGAATACCGGACTTATTATCATATTGGGTTAGACTTTGGGCTTTCGGAATCTGCGGTTTGTCGAATAGTTTTTAAAATTGAAAATATTTTAAATTTTGTCAAGAAAGTTTAGTTTACCAGGGAAGAAGCAATTATGGAAAATGTCCTCTGAAGAAGATTTAGTTGTAATGGATGTCACAGAGAGTCCAATTGAAAAGCCTCAGAAAGGCCAAAAAAGGTATTTTAGTGGGAAACAAGGAGAACATACTTTAAAAACACAGGTAGTAATCCGCCAAAAAAGCAGTCAGATCATCTGTTTAGGGCATGGTTTAGGGAAAACTCATGATTTTAGACTATTTAAAAGCAGTGGTGTAAAATTTGGAGAATTACTCAAAGTGATAGCGGATAAAGGCTATCAAGGAATTACTAAGATTCATCAATTAAGTGAAACACCAATTAAGAAATCAAAAGGAAAAAAGTTAACGAAAGAACAGAAAAAATACAATCGAGAACTCAATCGATTAAGAATTGTTATTGAACACGTAAATCGTCGTTTAAAGATATTTAAAATTTTGTCTGATAGATATCGAAATCGTCATCGACGTTTTGGGTTAAGGTCGAATTTAATTGCGGGAATTTATAATCACGAATTAGCCATATAAATCAATTAAAAAATTAAATTAATCAAACAATCTCAGTAATTAATCAATAACTGAAACAGTGTTTGCTGCCAAAAAATTTAATTAGCGATCGCTTGATAATACTTCATAGGAAAAATTGATAATTTCTTCCTATTTTAATTGCCAAAACTGAAAGAAAAATAACCAAAAATTATACCACAAAATATTTATGCAAGAGTTCTATAAATGAGGCTAGATTAAATCAAACATTTCAAGTTGATTTTATGGTAAAACCTCTACCAAAAGTTCCACACATTATCACAATTGATAATGATAAGTTCACTGCGCTGTTACCTGATATTTACGATGACATTAAGACTGTCGTAGGTATTGCAAAAGCACCTGATCCAGACGACACAGTATACAAGGGCAGACTCACCATCAGTAAAGCGATTGAAGAAGGTCATTTAATCCGAATTAATTGCCGGCTTAAAGATAATAAAGTGCGAACTGTCCTTTGTATTGCAAGCAAATTTACTTCAGCAATGGGCGGGTTGCTACCCAAAAAAGTTGCTGGGCAAGATGTCAAGACAACAAATATTCCCCGTCGCATGAGGTTAGGATAAATAATGGCACTCCCTGTTTTACATAAAGCGATTTTTGGTGCTGGTGCTAGCGATTTTTATTACATTTTGACTAGTGATGCTTACGAAGGCATTAAAGCACAAACTGGACTAGAAAAAGTTGCTGACCCTAAAGGCAATGAAGAAGTTCTTCCAGTAAAAGAATTACTTCGTACTGGCATTCTTTGGCGCATTGGCATTAGATATAAAAATTCTGATGGTAAAATGAAGTCTGCCAAGTTGCTAGTAGTTAAGGGTAAAGTTGTAGGTCTTTTTGGTGACAACGCCGCAGACCAATTGGAGGATAAGACCTACAAGCTTGCTGGCGTAGATAAAGGCAAGATTGAACGCATCTCTGGCATTAGAAAAGCTACTTTCCATTAAGATGCAATCTATCTTTAATTACTGCAATTAAAGATAGATTGTTTATTAAAAATTTAAACTGGGGTCAAAATAAATGATACCCTGAATTTTCCCCCAACGGGGAAATTAAAATCTTGGTCTGTCGAAAGATAAAGCTCACAACGCCCAGATGGATTTTTACTATCAGCCCAAAAATTGATACTAGCTGGATCTTCTATAGGTTCTAGTTCGACACGAATTTGATTTGGTTGCTCACTATACTTGGTTTTCGATTTCAAAACAAACAATGGTTGCGACATAAATCTTTAATTAAATGATGCTTAAATTATATTCTTTTAATATTTATGATTACTACGCAACCATCAATAGCTACTACATCAAGCCCAGTAATCACTGTCACTCTAGAATCAGTTGGTGTGTTTACTGGGATTTTAGTAAGCATTTCCGTATTAGGAACTTTAGCAATAAAGCTTGTTAATAATTTAAATAATATTTCAACCTCAATTGCTCAAATAAAAGAGGACTTGAAAGAACACGCTGATAATGCTGAAAAAATTAGAGATTTAAATCACAAGCTTGATTTGCACATTCAGGACTATATAAACCGAAAAGATACGATAACTTTACTGATTGCTCAAGTCACGCAAACGGTTGAACATAGGACAAATCGTCTCTATACCTCAATGAAAGACATTGAAAATTTCTTGCAGACGCAAGGGACTTTTAAAATCCGTGATTTTCAGGATTTACGCAAGATGGAAGAGGAAGATCCTTTTAATAAGGTTTAGTCATCTTTCTCTATTTTTTTGGGAATACTATCAACCAACCACTCAAAATTACAATTATGTCTAAATCAACTTTGAACACACTTGCTACTATTTTTGGATTAATTGCTGGTGGATCTAATTTATTAGGCAGTACTGGCGCTATCAACCACGCAACCGCAGGCACTATTGGGGGAATTGCTACCGCTATCCTTGGCTATTTAGTACAACAACCGGCAGTCGGTGAGCAGCCACAAGCACCTTCACCCCAAAAATGATTCTCTGGGGATTCGCGTTAGCCAAGTCAAGACTCGGTATAACTGTTTCAATTGTTCTGAGGTTGGCTCCATTTCACCGCTCAACTTAGGCTAAACCCAAGTTTAAACTTTATTATGACTGCGATAGCACCCAATATTGTGATTGGCATTAAAGACTACGATAACCAGTATGGTGTAAGCTCTCGGTAAAATGGGTGTGTCGGTAACGAAAAAAAGACGCATCCATAACCAACCTTATGTTCACAACAGCTAACTTTCTTCAGTACACCCAGTGGTCAGGTATAGCTACTTTGCTATTTGCTGCCTTAACAGTTTTGGCTTTTATTCTCAAATGGGGCCTCCGCTTTCGCCTGGTGGGTACAACTGGCTTTATGCTGGTGGTGACGGCTGGTTTATTTGCACTCTCGATAGTCCCCTTGAGTCGGACTGTGATTCCAGGAGCAGCCCGGTACACTTTAGTTTATGACAATGGGTCAACACAAGCGGTGATTGCCACATCACCCCAAATTACACCCACACAATTAGATGCAACTTTACGTCAAGCAGTTAGTAATCTGTTTTCTTCTGGTCGCTCAGGTACACGCCAAGAGGACAAGTTGACTGTTCGCGCTCGTACCATTATCCACCCGGAACCAGGGACTTCTGTACCAGTTTACTTGGGTGAAGCCAAGCGATCGCTCGTTTCTCGTGAAAATTCTGCAACCGCAGTCGAAATTTACACAGAAAAATTCGCTCAATTGCCAAAACCTACGGCCTAAGAGGCAGGGGGCAGGGAGTAGGGAGCAGGGGAAGAAAATACTTCCTCATCTCCCTGACTTAAGTAATAATTCACCTGTTACCAGGATGACATAATTTATTTTGTATTTACCGATACATTAATGGTTATTTTTAGATTAAGATATTCACACTTTTAGTGGTTAAACTTTGGAAAAAAGTTAATTAACGTGCGGGTAGTGGGTACTGGCAGTTGTAATTTGTCAGTTGTTATCCTAATTACCACTGTTGACATTTTCACAAGTTTTACGGCAAAGGAATTAGCTGTCGAGGCTTACAGATAAATGTTTACCCCTACGCAGCTATCCATAGCTGGAATGACCATTGACAGATTATTCAGTTCTCAATCCCTTTTCTTGAGAATCTGAGAATGGTAATGTTAATGAATTATACGGTTATTCAAAACTTTGATAGTTCGGAATTTCAGGCTAATGGGCATTATAGATTCAAGCAACTTCGTGAAGCTACTCTGTATATTTTATTGCTTGGCTCATATCCAAATGAGTCGGGTGTAAGGTTGGAGCTATCCAAAAAACAGTTATGTCTTCAAGTATTCCTTGTCACCAGTCTATTAGATTAAGAAATATCAAGGTTTTGGCAAACTAGATTATATGTCTAATCAAATTTCTACTCAACCTTCTTTGTCTACTCAAACCTCTAGTTCATTATTTACCCTCACAGTTGCCCCAGCAAAGGTAATCCGTGGTTCTGGGGTGTTGCAAGCAGCCGCAGCAGAGATCGCCTGTTTGGGAAGTCGTCCCTTAGTTGTGGCAGGTGATTCTACTCTCGCCATTAGCCGAAAAAATTTGCTCCCAGTTTTAGAAGCGCAACAGTTACATACTGCCCAAGCTTCATACAGTGCAGATTGCTGTGAAGCTAGCCTGAAATCTTTACAGAAGAAGGCAAAAGAACATAAAGCTGATGTAATTATCGGTGTTGGTGGCGGCAAAGCCCTGGATACAGCAAAATTAGTCGCGCATCAGTTACAGTTGCCAGTGGTAACAATTCCGACATCAGGATCTACCTGTGCGGCTTGGAGTGCCCTGTCGAATGTTTATTCCGAAGAGGGGGCGTTTCTTTACGATGTGGGGCTGTCTCGTTGTCCCGATTTATTGATGCTTGATTATGATTTGATTAAAACTGCACCACAACGGACTTTAGTCGCTGGAATTGCTGATGCGATCGCTAAGTGGTATGAAGCCTCGGTTAGCAGTGGGCATTTGCAAGACACTTTAATTATTGCTGCGGTGCAACAAGCGCGAGTTTTGCGAGATATTTTGTTGCAAAAGTCAATCCCCGCCCTGAAAGAACCAGGTAGTGAGGTTTGGCGAGAAGTCGTAGACGCGACTGTTTTATTAGCTGGGGTAGTTGGAGGACTGGGAGGGGCGCAGTGTCGCACAGTTGCGGCCCATGCCGTGCATAATGGTTTAACGCACATTTCAGGGCATGGCAGTATTCATGGCGAAAAAGTTGCTTTTGGAATTTTGGTACAACTGCGTTTAGAAGAAATGCTACAAGGCAATCAACTAGCAGCATCGGCACGGCAACAGTTGTTAAAGTTCTACACAGAAATTGGACTGCCCCAAAAATTAAGTGATCTAGGATTGGGCAATATTACATTAGGCGAGTTGCAAACAGCCGCCGAAATTGCCCTAGTTCCTAATTCTGACATCCATCGACTTCCGTTTAAAGTCGCGCCAGAACAGCTGATGGCGGCAATGGTTTCTACCACTGCACCCATAGATAGTAAAGATATGAATCGAGTTTCGCCCAAGGGAATCAGTGACGAGGTTGAAGCATGAGTTTAAATTGGATTGTCCCAGCAGAACGTATACAAAAACTGCCACCCTATGTATTTGCCCGTTTAGATGAACTAAAAGCTAAAGCACGGGAACAAGGGTTAGATTTAATTGATTTGGGTATGGGAAACCCGGATGGTGCAACACCTGCACCAGTTGTAGAAGCTGCGATCGCAGCCTTGAAAGATCCCGCCAATCACGGTTATCCTCCTTTTGAGGGGACTGCTAGTTTCCGCAAGGCGATTACCAACTGGTATCATCGCCGTTATGGTGTGGTTCTCGATCCTGATAGTGAAGCTTTACCACTACTCGGTTCCAAAGAAGGATTAACTCATTTAGCACTTGCCTACGTTAACCCTGGCGATTTAGTTCTAGTTCCTTCCCCAGCTTATCCCGCACATTTTCGGGGGCCAGCGATCGCAGGCGGGAAAATCCACAGCTTGATCCTCAAACCAGAAAATGACTGGTTAATTGATTTAGCTGCAATTCCAGATGAGGTTGCAAAACAAGCCAAAATTCTCTATTTCAACTATCCCAGTAATCCTACTGCTGCCACAGCACCCCGCGAATTTTTTGAAGAAATCGTCGCCTTCGCCCGCAAATATGAAATTTTGCTGGTGCATGATTTGTGTTATGCCGAGTTAGCTTTTGATGGTTATCAACCCACTAGCTTACTAGAAATTCCCGGCGCGAAAGAAATTGGTGTGGAATTTCACACCTTATCTAAAACCTACAATATGGCTGGTTGGCGTGTTGGGTTTGTGGTGGGTAATCGCCATGTAATTCAAGGTTTACGGACGTTGAAAACTAACTTGGATTACGGCATTTTTGCCGCATTACAAACAGCAGCTGAAACCGCCTTGCAATTACCAGATATGTATTTGCATGAAGTACAACAACGCTACCGTACCCGCCGCGATTTCCTGATTCAAGGGTTAGGAAAGTTGGGTTGGGATATTCCTAAAAGCAAGGCGACTATGTATCTTTGGGTGAAGTGTCCTGTGGGTATGGGTTCCACGGATTTTGCCTTGAATGTGTTGCAGCAAACTGGGGTTGTTGTTACCCCAGGTAATGCTTTTGGGGTTGCAGGTGAGGGTTATGTAAGGATTAGTTTGATTGCCGACTGCGATCGCTTGGGTGAAGCTTTACATCGCTTTAAGCAAGCTGGTATCCGCTATCAACCTGAAAGCGTAGTTTCTCCTTCAGAAGCGATCGCTGATCTCGTTAGTTGATTAGAGTCAGGAAACCCAACATTACATGACTAAAATGATTGCTGATCGTGTTTGGTATAATGTAAAAAAATAGAAAGAGTCAACAATGATTGGTACTAATATTTACATCAGTCAAGAAACTCAAGAATCTTTAATTAAAGCTGCGGCTTTAAAAAAAATGTCTGTCGAAGAACTAGCTTCTTCTATTTTGAATGAAAGTATCCAAGAAAAATTAGGGCAAATCAGCAATTATTCGGAAAATAAAACCAAATTTGCCGTTAATCCTCTTGGAAAAATGCAACCCTATGCTTATTTGGCAGATCCTAATGAACCCGTTATTTCTGATGATGATTGGGAAATGAATCAAAATTATGAAGTAAACGATTTGTGATCATTCTTGATACTCATATTTGGGTTTGGTGGAAATATCGCAAAAATACTTTACAACGAGGAATTCCATTGGATATTTTAATCCAGACAAGAGATTCATGGTATCCAATTAAACCAATTCGCAATTCGCAATTCGCAATTCGCAATTACTTTTTGTGACGGGGATTTAGACCCCGACACAAAACGTGCTGCCTATCTTGCTGGGGACTTAAACCCCCAAAGTTCGTTAAAGATTTAACTATTAGTAATGGAATTCTGTATGTCAAAACTTTAGTAAGTGAGATAGAAATTTATGCTGATGATTTAGTGATTTGGTTGAGCAAAAGTGAAGTAAATTCTCAAAATTAATCATTAGTCAAAACTTCAACCCTATCTACTCCTAATAAATTAGTTCCCGATCGCCATAGTAGAAAGAAGTGAAGCACGAGGTTTTTTCAAGCGTGCTATTCGTTTGTGAGTGAATTATGTCTTTTTCGAGCTTCCAAGGATTGTAAGTTAGTTTTCAGATTGCTACAACTACAAATCAAGTTAGCGATCGCTCGAACTAATTTAGCTGGCTCCACAGGCTTGGTGATATGCTGCCCAAATCCGGCGGCGATTGCTTGTTGGGAATCAGCCTCAGCTGCATAAGCTGTAAGGGCGATCGCTGGAATTGTCCCTCCTTGTTCTGGTAACATAGCTCTGATTCGACGGATCAGCATATAGCCGTCTACTTCCGGCATTCCAATGTCGCTTAACAGCAGATTTGGCTGGAACTCAGGTATGATTCGTAGTGCTTCCATAGCAGATGCGGCTTGAGTTACTACCGCGCCAGACTGCTCCAAAATAAAAGCAATTAACTCTCGCGTATCACGTTCATCATCCACAAGGAGAACTTTCACCCCATTTAGATCGGGCGAATCATCAAGTTGTCTATCAATTTGATGGCTATTGAAATGAGTCTTCATTAGAGGTAGCATGACTGTAAAGGTTGCTCCCTGTTCTTCGCCCAAACTTTCTGCCTTAACTGTGCCGCCATGTAGCTCTACGATGTGACGGACAATAGCTAATCCTAATCCCAGTCCGCCGAATTTCCTGGTAGTTGCGCCATCAGCTTGTCGGAAGTAGTCAAATACGAATGGTAAAAAATCTGGGCTAATTCCCTTACCTGTATCACTGACTCGAAGTTCAGCCTGAGAACCAACAGACTGTAAACTGATTTCTACCTGTCCACCTTGGGGCGTAAACTTAATAGCATTGGAGAGTAGGTTCCAGATAACTTGCTGCAAGCGACCTGAATCACCTGTTACTAGGAATTTTGGATCGTACCTATCGGACGTTGGAAGCGCAACTTGAATTTGGGATTTTAGATTGTCAGTTTGGTTGTTAAAATTGATATCTAAATTTCTATGAGGATTTTGTAATCCGAAATCTAAAATTGTAAATCGCAAATTGATAGATTTGGCTTGGGCGGCTAGACGGACTGTTTCTATTGCAGATGCGATCGCAGTTTCTAGATTCACAGGAGCAATATTCAGA
Source organism: Nostoc commune NIES-4072 (assembly GCF_003113895.1). NCBI lineage: Bacteria > Bacillati > Cyanobacteriota > Cyanophyceae > Nostocales > Nostocaceae > Nostoc > Nostoc commune. The sequence goes on from NZ_BDUD01000001.1 coordinate 3,663,986, forward strand.
CTGAGTTTACCTTGCAAAATGCGAGAGACATCCAACAAATCTTCAATTAGTTGAGTCTGAAGCTTGGCATTGCGCTCAATGGTTTCGAGAGCGCGAGTGGTGGTTGCTTGATCATACTTTTTAGTTTGCAGTAACTTTGACCATCCCAAAATCGGGTTTAGCGGTGTGCGAAGTTCGTGGGAAAGAACCGCCAAAAACTCATCTTTGATCCGATTAGCTTGGACTAATTGCTCTTTTTGCTGCTGTAACGAATCCATCAACTGAGCGCGCTCCATAGCAACCGCCACCTGATCGGAGGTTGCTTGTAACAGGGCAATTTCCCCAGAAGTGAAGCGGGTACGGGTGCGACTGGCAAAGGAGAGGACACCAAGCAGCTTTCCCTGAGCAATTAATGGTTGACCTGCATAAGCTGTGATTCCCAAAGCTTTGAGGATGTCGGCATTGGGATATGTAGAGTGCGGCACATCATTGAGGACGATTTGATGGCGTTCTTGCGCTACTTGTCCGCAAATTCCTTGATTAAATTCTAGATATTGAATTGCTTGAAATACTTCATCAGTAATACCGTTCCAGCCTACTAACCGAAGTTTCTGATTATTTTCGTGCGTCTCAATTAAATAATGAAAATAAAAATGCAAATCCATCTGCGCCGAGAGTTTGCTAAACAAGCTGTTCATTAGATCCAAGGGGCGCTCGGTTGAAAGCAAATCGCTGGTTGTTTCAGAGAGCAGTTTGAGTCTTTCACTGCGATCTTGCAAGGCTTGTTCTGCAAGCTGGCGTTCACGAAGGATGCGTTCGCGTTCGGTGATGTCAACTGCAACCCCTCCTACCAGACGTTGCCCAGATGCATTGGCAATGGGAAACTTATATACTAAAAATTCGCCGAGGGTGCCATCTGTGCGTGGGGCAGACTCGATCGCTTCAAAAACTTGATTCGTCTGGGAAACCATTCTAATGTTATCGAGGAAGGGTTGAGCGATTTGGGCTGGGTATAGGTCAAAAATATTTTTATTAATCGCCTTATTTGTCGCTATATCAAATGTACTCAGATAAGTTGGACTAAGGTAAAGTACACGTCCGTCTGCATTCGTAATCCACGCTGCGGCGGGAATATTGTCCATAAAAGCTTGAAATTGCTCTTGACTTTGACTCAGCGCTTTTTTAACTTGCTGGAGATCGCTAATATCAAGAATGAATGCAACTGAGTTCTGTTGAGATTCGCCTAACAGAGAGTAACCAACTACAACCGGCACACTGGAACCATCCTTGCGAATGCATTCCTTCTCATAAGGAGTACAGGTTCCCTTAGCTGTTGCCTCGGCAATAGCCAGTTCATCTAAATATTGGTACTCAGGAGGCGTGATATCAGTCCAGCGTAATCTGCCTGACTGAATATCTGCTTGAGTATAACCCACAATTCGCAAGAACTCGTCGTTGGCTTCAGTAATTCTACCATTTACATCAGCAAAGAGAATACCAACTATATTTGCTTGAAAAAAACTCTTGAGGCGTTCTTCACTTGCTTGGGCTGCCTTCTCTACTTGCTTGCGTTGGCTGATGTCACGGAAGAAAATATCAAGACCATCTTCACAAGGGTAGGCATGAATCTCCAGCCATAGGTCACACTTGGACGGCAAGTAGTAGTGATGCTCGAAGTGGACGGGAATCTGTTCTGCGATCGCCCTTCGGTACTGTAGCTCTACATTAGTGTCTACTGATAAAGGCCATTCCTCCCAGTACGATTTACCGATAACCTCTGTCCGGGATTTGCCGTTAATTCGCTCTGCTTCGGCATTTTGGTAGATAATTCGCCAATCCCGGTCTAGAGTAATAAATGCATCACTCATGTTTTCTAGAGTGCGTGTATTTCGCTCATTGGCTTGCTGTAATGCCGCTTGGGCTTGTTTGCCTTCGCTCAAATCAACAACGAAGCCAATGACCGTTTCTTGAGTATCTCCCAGGACAACAGAACCGAGCAGAACGGGAATGCGATCGCCATTTTTGCAGATATATTCCTTCTCAAAGGGTTTACAGACTCCGGTTTTCCTAAGTTCTTCTACCGAACGTTCACTCAAAATAAGATATTCGTGTGGGGTAATATCGCGCCAGTTCATTTTGTTAGCGGCAAAATCTTCTCGCGTATAGCCGACCATCTTCAGAAAAGCACCATTGGCTTCTATGATGGAGCCGTTATTCATATCAGTTACGATAACTCCAATGATGTTGGATTCTGCCAATCGGCTAAACCGCATCTCGCTATTTTGCAACAATTTTAGGCTTGTCTCTGCCTTGCGTCTGGCAGTTCGCAACTCTGAAGAGAGGGCGGTAATTAAGAAGGATACTAGTGAGAACGAGGTTAATCGTACCAAGACGTTCGGGCTGAGGAAATCGAACGAGTAGACTGGCTCGATCAAAAAATAGAAAGCAGTTGTAACAGAAAGAGCGATCGCTAGTACTCCAAGCCTCATGCCGCCATACCAGGCACTAATTGCCACGGCAGCATAAAATAATGTAAATACGCTCGGATCGAAGACTGGCAACAACAGTCGCGTCAACAGCAGCGCCGCTATGACTGCCAGAATCATCACGCTGTATGTTAGCAACCAAGAGCGCATCATCAAAATTTTTTCGAGTACTTTGACCATCATCTTAAGAGTCCTCCCGTTGCTTTGCCTTTAGGAGATACTCGTTCAGTAGTCTCTTCCCTGGTTCGCCCATTTTCTGTAACATTTCTTCAATTAGCTTTAGTGCCATCTGTGAAGGCACTGTAGATCCGTTCTCCCAGCGATTAACTGTTCGCAGGGAAACTCCCAATTTGGCTGCAAACTTTTCTTGAGAGAGATCAAGCTGCTGCCGAAGTTCACGGATTAAATCTGAAATTTTTAGTGACTTTTCTAGTTCCATAATAGGAAGAGTAAGACAGGTGTCTCGCCATTTGTCTCCAGCTTGAGGAAGAATTTAAACTGTCATTAGTTATTATCAACTTCATCTTTTGGCTAAAGACCAATATTACTTATCAGCCTTGATTAATTACTGTTCACTGATTTAAGTCCCCGCCATACTTCTGATAACTGTTAACTGTTTTAAGGTGTGCGACAAAAAATTATTGAGACAAAATAACTGTATTAGCTAACTATAAAATAAAAATTAAATTTTCTCAGGTTCGTAATGCCAAAATAGTATTGTTATAAACGATCTGAGAATTTTCAAGTTTCATGCATCGCCAAAAATCTATGGGTGGTGTATTACACAGTTATGCTTCATATAGGATTACTATTTGATTTTTGAACGAAATTAAGTATTGTAGAGTGTGTTAGAACGGAGTTCGTAACGCACTATGAACACGAGTTTGATGCCGTACTCTCCGTGCTAACACATCCTACGTATATTTTCAGAAATCAAACCGGATTCCTATAAGATACTTAATATTATTTTTCCAAAACATGTAGTTAATTTTACTTCTAAGGTAAGATTCCAATGGTAAATCGATAAAGCTATAATAATTTAAATAAAATTTGTGTTTAATTAATATTATTAATTTTGATTAATCAACACTCTGAAAACCTCATAAATACTCAACTAAAAAATGCACCAGGTGAAGGCTATATATTTAGCTGGTTTGATTGGTTTTGTCTTTGGTATCCTCCAGGCTGGCTAATTATATTTAACCGTCATTGGCAGCACTATCATAGCGATTCAGACGGTTGGAATTGGTTTGAATATGGATTATTTTTAATTCCTGGCGGATTTTATCTGGCGCTGCTGAGTCGTTGGTTGCGTCTTGGTTTTCGTTCACCTCGAACAGAAGTTGGTGAATTTGATCCGAAATATCAACAAGCTTTTCGCCAAGAAGTTCTTGCCCCCATCGTCAAATACTATTTTCGTGGAGAATTACAACAAGTCGAAAACTTGCCGCAAACAGGGCCATTGATTGTAGCAATGAACCATGCAGGGATGAGTTTTCCTTGGGATTTTTTAAGCTTGGGTTATCTATTAAGTGAAGCTAGAGGATGGGTGGTACAACCATTAGCAAGTCCTGCATTGTTTGAACACCCTTGGATAATTTGGTGGCTACCACCTAAATGGTCGCAGGTTTTGGGTGGTGTGCGAGCGGAATTAGATGATTTTGAAGGAGCGATCGCTACCCCAATGTCTACAGCGATCGCCCCAGGTAAAATTGTCTTATATGCACCTGAAGGTATCCGTGGCCCTGGGAAAGGTTGGAAGAGACGCTATCAACTAGAAAAGTTTGATGTGAGTTTTATTAAATTGAGCGATCGCTATCAAATTCCGATTCTGCCAGTAGTTTGCATTGGTAGTGAATCTTTACATCCTTGGGCTGTTAATTTCAAAAAATTACAACGGCTAGTCAAATTACCATTTTTGCCTATCTCGCCTTTAATGCTTGCCTTAATTCTGTTTCCTTCAATGGGAGTTTGGGCAATGAGAACTCGCCTGCATTACTTTATTCAGCCTTTGGAACCAGCAGAATTGCACAACCATTCAAACAAAGAGCGTACAGTAGCTTATCGGCAGGCGCAACAATTACGAGAAAAACTGCAAGTTAAAATTAATCAGTTATTAAAATAACTTTAATACTACGAGTGGATTTAAGTCAATCTTTGAAAAAAATTAGGAACTTGCAATTTAATAATGTACCGATCATTTATGATTTTTCTGGTTTATATGATATCAATTATCTAACTGGTACTTTATTTTCATGCTAGTAGCAATGCCTGTGCCACTACCGCCATTGGCGCCGTTGCCGCTACCGATGCTGCCGATATTGCCAACACCTGTGCCCTCAATGGTGTCCTTTCCTGAGCCTGTATTAATCAAACCTGGAGTTAAAATCTCAATTCCAATTGCTACAGATGCATTTAACTGTTCCCCTACTATTGTGTCCGCACTGGCGGTACCGATGAAATTGGGTGGAATGCTTAGTCTAGGCATAATTAAAATCCTCTCAATTCAATTTGGTTAGTACGGTCGGTTTACTGATTCAAAGTTCACAAAAATAAAATGCACGGAGAATATCTACGAACACATCTTTTTGTCTGAAGTCCAAATTTGCTATTATCCGCTCAATAACATCTTAATAAACAGATAAAAGCAAACAATCAAAATGTCAAATGTATAAAAAGGCACGCATAAATCAAAATTATATTATTTAAGCAAAATGTTAAAGTTAATACCTTTTTTTTGATGATTTTTGGGGGATTTTTTGAAAACTCCGATTTTAGTGAATTTGTACATATCATTTTTTGCCATCAAAAAAGATTAGAAATTTGAATATAAAATTAAAGGTCTTAAAACACCAATTCAGTAAGGGACTTACAAAGAATAAATTACTCAACAAAAATCAAGAGTCCACATTTAAATAAGTCGGTAAGAATAAATCAAACTAGATTAAGTAATGTAAAAATCTTTATATTGGACTTTTCAAACATCCTCTTAAGTTACAATGCCCATCCCCCGATGCTTCATTCAAATAAAAATTTTTTTAAAATTATGAAATTGACTTTTCCATAATAAAATTTATCAGTTTTTGCCCTCTACGTTCTACCTCTTGCTGTTTCACAACAATAAAGTTCTGGCTTTCAAAAAAAGTTTTGGCTGTAATACTAGCTTCTACAAATAACTTTTCAATTCCCAAAGACTTTGCTTTTGATTCAAGCTGTTCTAAGATTTTCTTACCAATCCCTTTTCTTTGAAAATCTTTATGACAGTAAAAACGGTCAATATGTCCATTAGCCTCTAATTCTCCAAAACCAATAATTTTACTCTGCTCCTCTGCTACATAAGTAAACTTACTTCCTAAACCTTTAATCCATAGGTCAATATCCATTTGTGCTGGTGCCCAAGCATCTACTTGTTCTTGTGTGTAATCGTGAATATTAACTTCGTGAACAGTGTCGTAGAACAATTTCATAATTTTTTCGGTATCAGCTATTTCGTATATTCTTAATCTCATAAAGAAGATAATTAATCATAAATAACTCTACTAAAAATATTATCACCCCTGGCGGATATACTTCAGTTTATGAGTGCAGTTATTTTCGCTTATAGAACAGAATTTTCAGATTAAACTAAGACTTACGCACTGTACAAATGCATAGTCATGTGAATTAACAAAAATAGTTGTTTCAAGCTTTTCTTAATTATCCTGCAATTTACAACGATACTGTGGCGACTGGAGACGGCGCGTCGCCTTGCCGTCACTAACCAAGCACTCAGGGATTTATCTGGCTGCAAGGGTTTGCTGGTAAGCGATTGGATTGAAGCTCTAAGGATGATAATAATTTATCTGTCTATATGATTGTCTTTACTTTCTCTGGCAGTTTCTACTTCATGAAAATGATTTATTGACCACTGGCATAGTAGCCGAAGTGGCTCAACCAACGTTTCTCCCAACGATGTCAAAGAATACTCTACAGTGGGAGGATTAGTAGGATAAACTTTACGCTTCACAAGACCATCTCTCTCCAAATCACGCAGAGTACGGGTTAGCATTCGCTGTGAAACGTCTCCAATTTCTCTATGCAACTCACCATAGCGTTTCGTACCTTGGGATAGAACGTAGATGATTGCTGTAACCCATTTGTCAGAAACTAGGTCAAGTGTCTGCCGTAAATAAGGATGCGAGTTGAGGATTTTATGTGATTGAGCCATGTTTAGGATAGATGCTACGTACACTTGTGTTCCTACTTGTACAATGCTTGATGTTCGTTTCAGAATGAAGTTTAGAGATTTCTAAAATCATCATAGAAAAACAGCACAATGAAATTTTCTAACTTCACTCAAGAAAACTCGGCTATGCTTCTGATTGATCATCAAGTTGGCACTATGAAGCTGATCAAAAACTTGCCTCTGACTCAGGTAGAGAAGAATACTCTTGCACTTGCAAAAGTGGCAAAGGTACTTAAGATACCTGTGGTTTTGACAAGTAGCCAAGAGGAGCGGTTTCAAGGTTTGCTGATAACTGCTTTAGCACAAAGCCTACCTGAAGCTTACGAGGTAAGAATCAAGCGTGCAGGCATTGTAAATGCTTGGGACGATGAGAACTTTGTTCAAGCAGTCAAAGATACGAATCGTACTAATTTAATTATGGCTGGTGTAACTACGGACGTTTGCTTAGTTTATCCCGCTATCAGCGCAGTGCGCGAGGGCTATAGTGTTCAAGCAGTTATGGATGCTTCTGGTTCACCATTTCATCTCTCCGAAGATTTAGCACGGCAACGGATGCGTGATTCTGGGGTTGTGCTAACTGCTACGATCACTTTGATTGCTGAGTTGGTTAAAGATTGGAGCCGTCCCGAAGGCGTCGAGTTGCAGCAATTATTGTTTAGTGATGTGTTGCCCCCTGAGTTCATTGAAGGCACTAGCACTCCATATTAAGGGACTTCTAAAAATAAATTATCCTAATTAATTTGTACATCGTAGGGGCGCACAGCTAGCTGTGCGCCCCTACGATGCAATGTTTTTTTTACTAGAAGTTCCTAATGGAATGGCACACATAGTGAGCCAAAGTTAACAGCAATTTTTTGATTACGTTTATTCTCTTAGGTATAATCCTTGTATAGTACAAATATACTAATTAGCTGCTAAAATACTTTAAAGTCAGCTAGCCTTACTTGAGGTAGTATGAAAAAAATCCAAGACACGCATAAAAAGCCCATTTTGCTGTTCCAGCCTACATCTATAATCACTGCTATAGCGCCACTGCAACCCCAAGAAACAAAAATCATCAGTGAACGAGAGCGTTTTATAACACAAGTCGAACGCATCAATCAGATGGCACAAGAGTTAGAAGCAGCGATATTAGAGTTGAAAGCGATCGCTAACACACTGAATAGTCAAAAACCTTACCCATTCTTGATAAAAGAGCTATGCAAAAATATTTGTCAGTATTTCGCAGTTAGGGTGCCTTGGGTAAAACGAAAGTCTAACGAATCGTTTATTTTGACAACACGAAAAGTTGATTTATTCCGAGCTGAAAGGGAAGCTGCATTACTAGCACAGCAACTTCGTCAGCAAACCAAAAAAAGATTAGCATTGCAGCGACACAGAAAAAACAAGAATGGGGCTAAGGCTGGCACAAAACACTTCTTCAAAAAGGTATTAGTCAACAAATCTTAAAATTATCAACATTCAACGGCAGATCACCTCTGAGGTTTTAACAGTTATGCTGATTGAAGTGGCAGAAGTAAATTTTTCCTCAAAATTACTCACCACATTACCATTGCTAATTGCTACGAACTGTGGTACGAAGTAGGCAAGCCTGCCCTAGTATTTGCACTTCCGTAAAACCAGAGTGCAACATCAGGGACAATCAATCAGCGCACAGAAGAGGTAAAAAGAAGGTGTTAAAGACACTTTTAGTGATTGCCGTTGGTTTTTTACCGTCCCTGATTTCTTTGTGGGCGATCCGCAAAACCCATGCGCGATCGCGCTTACGGATGAGGCAAGCAGCCATGAATTTTTCAGTAGTCCAAGGACGGCAAAATGTCAGACCTGTAGAAGGCGATCGCTATTATTTAGAAGGCGTGGGTTATCTGATTGGCGATATCAGTTGCAAATTTAATGCCCGGTCTGGCTATATGCGCTGTGCTGTCAATCCCGAAGGCCCTTGTAATGGTTGCCGTCACTACGAACCTAAGGAATTAGCAGGTAGTGAAAAAAGGGCTTAAGAAATTTTACCTGCCTAATACTTAAACAATCTCAAATTACTGAAGAAGGGGAAGGGCATAACTGGAGAGAGAAATTTATTTGATGTCCGAAACTAATCCTACCCTTCACCCTCAAGAAAAACCGTTGTAACTATGGGCCAATATTAACAAAAAGTGCTTTATTAGTTCCAAGACCTGCACAGATAACCTGATTTGTGCCTAAGGAAGCACAACTAGGATTTGAAGTATATACTCCTCCTAGACTTTGAGGCCCACTCCAAGAACTGCCATTAAATCGATTCACAAAAAGTGCGCTATCGGTTCCAAGACCTGCACAGATCGCCTGATTTGTGCCTAAGGAAGCACAACTAGGATCTGAGGAGTATACTCCTCCCAGACTCTGAGGCCCACTCCAAGAACTGCCATTAAACCGATTCACAAAAAGTGCGCTATCGGTTCCAAGACCGCTACAGATCGCCTGATTTGTACCTAAGGAAGCGCAACTAGGATTTGAAGTATATACTCCTCCCAGACTCTGAGGCCCACTCCAAGAACTGCCATTAAACCGATTCACAAAAAGTGCACTATCGGTTCCAAGACCCGCACAGATCGCCTGATTTGTACCTAAGGAAGCACAGCTAGGATCTGAGGAGTATACACCTCCCAGACGCTGAGGCCCACTCCAAGAACTGCCATTAAACTGATTCACATAAAGTGCTCTATCGGTTCCAAGACCGCCACAGATAACCTGATTTGTACCTAAGGAAGCACAACTAGGATTTGAAGTGTATACTCCTCCCAGACTCTGAGGCCCACTCCAGGAAATGCCGTTAAACCGATTCACAAAAAGTGCTTTATTGGTTCCAAGACCAGCACAAATAACCTGATTTGGGACTAAGGAAGCACAACTAGGATTTGAAGTGTATACTCCTCCCAGACTCTGAGGCCCACTCCAGGAACTGCCATTAAACCCATTTACAAAAAGTGCTTTATTGGTTCCAAGACCGGCACAAATAACCTGATTTGTGCCTAAGGAAGCACAACTAGGATCTGAGGTGTATACTCCTCCCAGACTCTGAGGCCCACTCCAAACGGCAAGAACTGGTTGGCTTACCAGGGATAAAATTACTGATGTTGTGCCTGCTAAAATTGTAAATTTCTTTTTCATAGAATCTAACATCTTCCTCCTTCTCCTTAATACTGCTCTGTGTTTGTTGGAAAGATTTAAACAGATGTAAAGTTTTACTTCCTGAATTTTTCTTTCAGTTTGACTGGTATTGTACGATGAAACCACGTACATATTTTGGATTCAGTTTCACTTTTAAAAGCAACAGAAATCAGTTACAAACCTTTACATGAGCCAGTTCAAACTCAGAAGCTTCGTGCGATAGAACTGCTATTATCTGCCGTTACATTAACACTCATCGAATTCAACTCTACCAAAGTAAACTTTAGGTAAAACTTTGTTTATATCATTTAAGGCTGAAGAAATCATTCATCAACTTAGTCTGATACTCCGCCGTTAATCGGCTGCATGAGTTGAGACACTTAAGTTTGAATCGAACATCTGACACCTGAGGGCGCTCACGCTTAACGATTCCCAAGTTTGACCTGGGAATGGTAAAATTATGGGTAATTATAATTTGTATTTACAAACACTTTGAATATTTGTGTTTGCATGGTCAAATAAGAATGATTTAATATAATTCGTGCAAAAGTAGAAATCTGCGTCATTTCTTTGCAAATGATGAAAATTACTATTAGCTTTTGCCGAATATCTAATAACTACATAATTATCTAACGATGAACAACGCGATCGCTCAGACAACAGCATTATTATCAACTTGCGCTTTACTACTAACAGGCTGTGGTGGTGGCGGTGGTTCTGTGACAAATTCTCCAGATAGTACTACAAATAACACTACAACTAACACCACCCAGACTACCACTACATCAGGTGCTATTCCCATCGGTATTGCCTTAGCACAAACCAGCAACGTAGCATTACTTGGTCAAGAGGGATTCGTGGGAGCCAGAATTGCCGAGAAGTATTTCAATAGTAAAGGTGGTATTAATGGCACTCCGATTAAATTGGTAATCCAAGATACTAGCGGTGATGAAGCTGGAGCAATTAACGCTTTTCAAACCTTAATTAACAAAGATAAAGTTGTCGGTATTGTTGGGCCTACTTTGTCACAGCAAGCTTTTAGTGCTGACCCCATCGCCGAACGTGCTAAAGTCCCAGTTATTGGCGCATCAAATACCGCAAACGGAATTCCAGAAATCGGTGATTATGTAGCTCGTGTATCTGCCCCCGTCTCTATAGTTGCTCCTAATTCGCTGAAAGCTGCACTCAAGCAGAATCCTCAAATTAAAAAAGTGGCAGTTTTTTACGCCCAAAATGATGCATTTAATAAATCGGAAACGGAGATTTTTCAAAAAGCAGTAAAAGAACAAGGGCTAGAATTAGTAACAGTTCAAAAGTTCCAAACTACTGATACAGACTTTCAAGCCCAAGCTACCAATGCACTTAACTTAAAACCAGATTTAGTAATTATTTCAGGGCTAGCGGCTGATGGTGGTAACTTAGTGCGGCAACTGCGAGAACTGGGTTATAAAGGTATAATTATTGGTGGTAATGGTCTGAATACACCAAATGTTTTATCAGTGTGCAAAGCACTGTGCGATGGTGTGCTGATTGCTCAAGCTTACAGTCCTGAATATCCTGGTGAGATTAATAAGGTATTCCGCCAAACCTATATTGAGCAATATAAGAAAGAACCAGCCCAATTCACGGGTCAATCTTTTGCTGCGGTGCAGGTATATGTTGAAGCGCTTAAAGAGTTGGATAAAAAAACCAAAATCAGCACATTACCTCTTGATAAACTGCGGACAGAATTGAACAAGCAAATACTAGCTGGAAAATATGATACTCCTTTAGGTGAGATTGCTTTTACACCAGTTGGTGATGTAATTCAAAAAGAATTTTATGTTGCTCAAATTAAGATGGATAAAGATGGAAACACTGGAAAATTCGTATTTATAAAATAGTTGCAACATGGATATAACTCTATTTCTGCAACAATTTTTGAACGGATTATCTATCGGTAGTATCTATGCAATTTTTGCGTTGGGATATACTTTAGTTTATTCCATTTTGGGCATTATTAATTTAGCTCATGGGGCGATTTTTACCTTAGGTGCATATTTTACTTATGCACTCATGGGTAGTAGCTTTGGATTTAACGGCTTGCTAGCGAATGCAACCTTGCCGATAAAATTACCATTTGCGATCGCCTTGATTTTAGGAAGTACCTTAGCAGGATTGGTAGGGGTAGTAATGGAACGGGTTGCTTTTCAACCTTTGCGCCGTCAAGGATCTGATCCCTTGCTAACTGTTGTTTCCAGCTTGGGGGTAGGAGTCGTAATTGTAAATTTAATTCAGTATTTAGTAGGCGCAGAAAGTTACACATACCCCGCAAATACTTACGGTAATTTGCCACCTGCGATTAATTTTGGTACTCCAGATAATCCAATTCCTATTCGCAGCGTTCAGGTGGTAATTTTTGCAGTATCAGTTGTAATTGTGGGAATTCTTACCTATTTTATCAATCGGACTAAATATGGTAAGGCAATGCAAGCGATCGCAGAAGATCCAATTACAGCTAGTTTGTTAGGAATTAATAGCGATCGCTTTATCATCCTAACATTCTTCATCAGCAGTTTTTTAGCAGGATTAGCAGGAACTTTAGTTGCTTCTAGTGTTAGTATTGCAGGGCCATATTTTGGCATTGCTTTTGGGTTGCGGGGTTTAGCGGTGATTGTCTTAGGTGGTTTAGGTAGTATTCCCGGTGCAGTGGTGGGAGGCTTAGTAATTGGATTAGTCGAGGCTTTTGTTCCTTCGGAATTCTCTGGATATAAAGACGCAGTAGCCTTTGGAATTTTGTTTATCATGCTATTAGTTAGACCCCAAGGTTTACTAGGGCGGCGGTTTATTCAAAAAGTTTGATGTAGCACTATGAAAACATACACCAGACAAAAACTAACTTTTGATCAATTTTTAGAACAGTGTCCAGAGGAAGGTTTATATGAACTTGTGGATGGGGAAATTGTAGAAGTGCGTGCAACTAGAAATCATGATGATGTCGCTGATTTTATATTGTTTAGTTTTAATGATGAAATTAGGCGACTAAACTTAAATTATGTAGTAAAAAATACAGCAGTCTTTAAAACTATAACTGCCAATGGAATAGAACAAGGGCGTAAGCCTAATGTAAGTGTAATAGATAAAGATACATGGCGTTCAAATCGTTCTGCCTACTCTGCACTTGAAGCATCTATCCAGTTAGCTGTAGAGGTGACATCAACTAATTGGGAAGATGACTACATTGATAAATTGGATGAATATCAACGCTTAGGGATTACAGAATATTGGATTGTAGATTATTTAGCAATTGGGCTAAGAGAGTATTTAGGAAATCCAAAAGTTCCGGCTGTATTTGTTTTTCTATTAAATGCTGAGGGAAAATATCAACGCACACTGTTTAGAGGTTCAGAACGGATTGTGTCACGAACTTTTCCTGAACTGGCGCTTACAGCAGACCAAATATTAACAGCTTAATAGGTTATAAAAGCGATAGTTTAATTAAGCTTAATCATAATTTTTTAAAATGGCTGATTTTTTCGCTACTTATGGTTCTCTAATTGTCTCTATGGTATTGGGGGCGCTAGTAGGGTTATCACTTTATTTACCGCTAATGACAGGACAATTGTCTTTAGCTAGTCCAGGATTTTATGCTTTAGGTGGGTATATTGCAGCAATTTTATCCACCAAAGTTTTTACATCTAGCAGTAGTTTGTTTCCCATTCCATTGTTGTTATTGGAGATGTTAATCGCTGGTGTAATTTGTGGTTTATTGGGTGTAATGGTAGGAATTCCAGCGTTGAGATTGCGAGGAATTTATTTAGCGATCGCTACTATCGCTTTTGTGGAAGTTCTGCGCGTCATCTCCCTGAATTTAGATATTACTGGCGGTGCTGTGGGAATTTTTGGCATTCCTCAACCTTTCCAAACACCAATTGAATATTTATGGATTGCTTTGCCCTTACTATTAATTAGTATGGTGCTGTTTTATCGTTTAGAACGCATCCGTGTAGGAAGGGCTTTTCTTGCTATCCGCGAAGATGAATTAGCTGCGGGTGCAATGGGAATTAACCCCACTTATTACAAAGTTTTGGCGTTTACACTAGGGGCTATCCTTGCAGGGGTTGTAGGTGCAATTAGCGCCCACTTCCTTAATACCTGGAATGCTCGTCAAGGTACTTTTGATAGCAGTATTATATATTTAACTTTTGTTTTGATTGGTGGTTCGAGAACTTTTTTAGGGCCAGTAGTAGGAGGTATGGTATTTACAGCCTTACCAGAGATTTTGCGAAGTCTTGCTGATACTGGTGGTTTACCTAATTGGCTAGGACAATTTTTGCGCGATGGGAGATTAATTATTTTTGGCTTTTTAATAATAATAGGTACAATCTTTTTTCCTCAAGGGCTAATTACTCCAGATATTTTTCAAAGACGGAAAATTATGGAAAAACGAACCGCCAAGGGCGCGAAGAGCGCGAAGTAAGAAAAGTTTTAGAGAGTTATTGGGTAAGTTTTATATTCATATATGATATGCAAAAATGTCACATAGTATTCTAGAAAAGAAGAGCAGTATTGTTTTAGAAGCAAGAGCATTGACTCGCCGCTTTGGTGGTCTAGTGGCGGTAAATAATGTATCTTTTAGTGTAAAGAAACATGAGATTTTCGGACTGATTGGCCCTAATGGTGCTGGAAAAACAACACTGTTTAATTTGATTACTGCTTTTATTCCCCCTTCTGGTGGAAAATTAATTTATCAAGGTGCAGAAATTTCTCAACTGCGTCCTTATCAAATTGCTGCTTTAGGTATCGCCCGTACCTTTCAAAATATCCGCTTGTTTGGGGAATTATCAGCGTTAGAAAATGTGATAATTGCTCGACATTTACACACTAAAAGTAATATGATTACAGGAGTTTTGGGATTACCACCAGCGCCTAATGAAGAACTTCAAACTAAGCAGAAAGCTTTAGATTTATTGGATTTGGTAGGATTAAGCGATCGCGCCCACGAAAAAGCCAAAAACTTCGCCTATGGCGATCAGCGTCGGCTAGAAATAGCCCGTGCTTTAGCATTACAACCGCAAGTTTTACTTCTCGATGAACCGGCGGCGGGGATGAACCCCAACGAAAAGCAACAATTGAGTGAATTTATCCGTAGTCTGCGAGAACAGTTTAATTTAACCATTGTGCTGATTGAACACCATGTACCATTGGTTATGGGTTTGTGCGATCGCATTGCCGTGTTAGATTTTGGGCAGTTGATTGCTTTGGGTAAACCAGCTGTAGTTAGAAACGATCCGGCTGTAATTGAAGCTTATTTAGGAAATGATTGATAACTAACTTGAGAATTACAAAATCTGTTGCAATTCCTCAATAGTATTTCCAGTGACAATATTCCGTAAAATTGTCTTTAAACGCTCTAAATCCTGAATCTGGTTAATTTCTGGCATCAATTGTAAGGCGCGATCGCCAAATTTCAACTCTAAATTAATTTCAATCGCAGAAAGTATTCCTTGCAGTTCCCCGCGTGCTTCTCCGCGTGCTTCTCCGCGTGCTTCTCCTTCGCGTAAAATTTCTTGATACCAAGGTGATTCACGTAATACGGTCATATCCCACCTCATGATTTCTTGAACGAGTGTATTCTCTAAAACAAACGTAGCAAAAAAAGCTAGAACTGTTTCCAGTTGGTTGAGTTGTTCATCAGCACGGAGAATTTGCAATGCTTCTCTAATAATAGATTCATTTTCACCACCTTTGAGAATGGGTACAAATGGCAGTAAGGATGGTAAGGGTTGTTGAAAAGCAATATTGACATCAATTTCCCACAGATTAATTACTCGATAATCTTGTATTGCCCGTAATCCGGCAATATTTGATGTAAAGCTTGTGGGTATTTCGTTGTTATCAGTTTTAAGAATGTTAATAAGAACGGGGTATGTTGGTAAGTTATATTTTTCTTCCGCAAGTGCAGTATAAGCACGCATCCGACGCGGCATTTGGGATTTATAGCGTAATTGCAATTCGTTGAGAAGCAAAAATTCTCCATCCTGGGGACTACTGACACGGATTAAAACATCACTTTCCCGGCTAATCCACTGAAATTCACTATTTAGGATTTCCCCAGCAACAATATCAGGAATTTGTGTTACCCATCTTGCCCAGTTATTGGGTGCGAGGCTGATTAATTTTTTGGTACTGACATCAGCAGGCTTTGTCATTAAGGTATAGATGCACTCAATAAGTGAGATTTATGGTAACTTGAAATTTCCTATGGAATTCATGTAGACAAAATTTCTACAAATTCGTCTAAAGAACTCACAGCGATCGCACTATCCATTAAATTTTCTAATTGTTCCACACTTTCGCTCTCAAGCCTTATTTCCACTTCATGAGGAATTTCGCCAAAGCGTTGTTCCAATACCCGGATTAACTGCCGTCGCGCACCCTGCTGAATACCTCTTTGCTCAATTTCTTGATACCAAGGCGATTCTCGCAATACTGCCATATCCCACCTCATGATTTGTTGCATTAAAGGCGTCTCCAACACAAAGCTAGCAAAAAATGCCAGCAATGATTCTAACTCGTTCAACTGTGCATCTGCTCGTAGTGCCTTTAATGCGCGTTGCACAACTGATACTTCTCCCCCTCCTTGCAGGATTGGCACAAAGGGTAACAACGATGGTAGTGATTGCTCAAATACTATTTCAGCATCGATTTCCCACAAATTAATCACGCGATAATCTTGGATAGCACGTAATCCCAAAAATTCCTGCTCGTAACTATTGACAATAGTTAAGGTAGATGGAGGCGGTAAAATGTTGATTAGTACTGGGTAAGTTGGCAATCGGTAGCGTTCTTGTGCTAAGGCAGCATAGGCTCTCATCCGTAGAGGCATCTGTGCCGTGTAACGCAACTGTAGTTCATTAAGTACTAGAAAATCTCCGTGACTGGCACTGTATGCTTTCACCAACACATCTGTTTCGCGGCTAATCCAGTGAAACTCAGAGCCAATAATTTCTTTCGCCACGACTTCAGGACGCTGAGTCACCCACTTTACCCATGCATCGGGAGCTAAATTAATTAATCGTTTGCTACCAATATCTGCTACTTTTGCCACAGGACGCTTGATATATTTATCAGTAATTAATGGTACATCATAAAGATTGCGGTATTATGACGTTGGTTTGAAGTTGCAGCAATGTCTACGCAGCGTTTTAAGAAATGTATGATTGATGTATCTTAGATTTTGAATCAATATTTCTGGATGTAAGCCGCCGATGAAAGCCGATAGTAAGCCAAACTATACAATTTTAGAAGTTCAAGAACTTGATGTAAATTATGGCGGTATTCAAGCTCTGAAAAAGATTAATTTAATTATTCAAAAAGGCGAGGTAGTTACTCTTATTGGTGCTAATGGGGCTGGTAAAACTACCACACTCCGCGCTATATCTAAAGTAGTTAATCCTAAGAGTGGCGTAATTATTTATAATGGACATAATATTAATCGCCGCCAAACTCACGAAGTTGTCCAACTTGGTATCGCCCATTGTCCAGAAGGACGCAGAGTATTAGCGCGGCAAACAGTATTTGATAATTTACTTTTGGGTGCTTATATTCGCTCCAATCAAGCTGAGGTAAAAGTAGATATTCAACGCCAATTTGAGCTATTTCCGCGTTTGTCACAAAGACGCAATCAACTAGCAGGAACCCTCAGTGGTGGCGAACAACAAATGTTAGCGATCGCTCGTGCTGTCATGAGTAAACCACAATTATTACTTTTAGACGAGCCTAGCTTAGGTTTAGCACCTGCGATCGTCCGGGAAATCTTCTCTATTATTGAAAATCTCCGGGCTACCGGAGTGACTATTCTTTTAGTTGAACAAAACGCGAATTTGGCATTACAAATTGCCGATCGCGGTTATGTTTTAGAAGCTGGTTCTATTACCTTAACGGGTGCAGCATCAGAATTAATTAGTGATGAGCGAGTTAAAAAGGCTTATTTAGGATAATTTATTAAATTAAAACTTGGGAGGTATAAGCACATGGTAAAATCAGCAACTAAACCCCTAACCTTAGAAGAGTTTTTGAAACTACCAGAAACAAAGCCTAGCTTAGAATACATTAATGGTCAAATTATTCAAAAGCCAATGCCTCAAGGAAAACATAGCAAATTACAGGGTGAACTAGTCAGTAATATCAATTCTGTTGTCAAGCCTCAAAAAATTGCCCTTGCTTTCCCAGAATTGAGGTGTACTTTTGGCGGACGCTCAATTGTCCCTGATGTAGCTGTATTTGCTTGGGAACGGATTCCCTTAGATGAACGTGGAGAGGTGGCAAATGTTTTTCACACGTATCCAGACTGGACAATTGAGATTCTTTCACCAGATCAAAGCCAAACTAAAGTAACTGGGAATATTCTACATTGTTTAAAACATGGTAGTCGTTTAGGTTGGTTAATTGATCCAGGTGATCGCTCTGTTTTAGTCTATCCACCAAAGCAGCAACCAGAACTTTTACAAGAAGAACAAGAACTATTACCAGTTCCAGATTTAGTTAGCGGCTTTCAATTAACTGTAGGGCAATTATTTGGATGGCTTAAGTTATAAACAGTTGTATCAATCATATCTTGCTTTGGGAATACTAAAGGTAGTAATTTACCAAAGTTAGAGCGAGATAATGGATTTCGTGAATTTAAGAAAAACAGGTGATAGTTGGGAATTTGCAACTGAAGCTGATTTAGAAGATTTTGTCTGGGCGAATTTAAAAGAGCTTTTCGGGTTAATTCCGCTAAAGCGATTTCAGCAGATTACTATAGTTGATATTGCTTTAGACACTTGGCTAAAAAGGCTTTAAGAAAAGGTACATTGACAGCATTTATAAGTTTTTTAAATCATTAGTATTATTAAATATTATTACGATTTTTGTCATATATTAATATTTGCAGCCCTCCTTGCAGATATCTATATATTTGTTTAGCGGCGAATTCTATTCACCGGAATAATTAAACCCATGAGTCAAATAGTTTGGATAGCAAGACACGCTAACCGCCTCGACTTCGTAAACCCTGATTGGTTCCTCACCGCCGAACGACGTTACGATCCACCCTTGTCTGATGATGGTATGGTGCAGGCGCAACATTTAGCTAAACGATTGAAAAAAGAAAAGATTTCCCATATTTTCGCTTCTCCTTTCTTGCGAACCGTACAAACGGCAAACGCAGTTGCAGAAGTGCTAAACTTACCGATCAAATTGGAAACAGGTTTGAGTGAATGGCTAAATCCAGTTTGGATGACAGAAGAACCCGAAAGACTCTCAACTCCAGCCTTAGCAAAGTTATTCCCCAGAATTGACACCAGCTACACTTCGCGCATCGCTGCCAAATATCCTGAAACTCACGAAAAAGTGCGAGAACGTTCTGGGCAAACTGCAAGATGTTTAGCTACTGAGTTCTTTCCAGAGGATATCCTGCTAGTGGCACATGGCGCATCTGTGTTAGGGGGAGCAATGGGACTAGTGGGGGAAATTGCCAAAACAGAAGTCAAGGCTTCTTTATGTTCTTTAGTAAAAGTGGTACGCGAAGATCCAGAATGGTTATTAGAACTAAAAGGAGATACTTCCCATTTAACCCACATAGAAGAAGTTATTCGATTTGCTTAAACCTCTGATAGAGATTTGCGTTCATGACTTCTGCTAGGTTGGGTATATCTTACAAAAAAAGTAATTTAATTCACCAATAAATTCTATGACTTTGTTACTAGCAGGAGACATTGGCGGTACAAAAACTATTCTGCAATTGGTTGAAACATCAGACTCATCAGCAATACATACTATTTATCAGGAAAGTTACCACAGTGCCGATTTTCCTGATTTAGTACCGATAGTGCAGCAGTTTTTGGTCAAAGCTAATACACCCATACCAGAAAAGGCTTGTTTTGCGATCGCAGGCCCCATTGTCAAAAATACCGCTAAACTGACCAATTTAGCCTGGTTCTTAGATACTGAACGTTTAGAAGAAGAATTGGGTATCCCGCATATTTCTTTGATTAACGACTTCGCCGCCGTTGGCTATGGCATTTCAGGTTTACAAAAAGAAGACTTGCTGACGTTGCAAGTTGGTAAACCTCAACCCGAAACCCCCATTGGAATTATTGGTGCTGGTACTGGCTTAGGGCAAGGATTTTTAATTAAGCAGGGAAACCACTATCAAGTCTTTCCCTCAGAAGGTGGACACGCTGACTTTGCGCCTCGGAACGAGATCGAGTTTCAACTGTTGAGATACCTGTTGGGTAAACATGATATCCAGCGCGTTTCTGTAGAACGCGTGGTTTCTGGAATGGGAATTGTGGCAATTTACCAATTTCTGCGCGATCGCAAATTTGCCGTAGAATCACCAGATATTGCCCAAATCGTCAGAACTTGGGAACAAGAAGCTGGACAAGAAGAGAAAAGTGTCGATCCTGGTGCTGTCATTGGTACAGCTGCACTAGAAAAACGCGATCGCCTCTGTGAACAAACTTTGCAATTATTTATAGAAGCTTACGGTGCAGAAGCTGGTAATCTTGCCCTGAAACTCCTACCTTACGGTGGCTTATATATTGCTGGTGGAATTGCGCCCAAAATCCTGCCTTTAATTCAAAACAACGGTTTCTTATTAAATTTCACCCAAAAAGGTAGGATGCGCCGCCTCCTTGAAGAGATCCCCGTGTATGTTATCCTCAACCCGCAAGTGGGATTAATAGGTGCTGCTTTATGTGCTGCTAGGTTATAACAGCTAGCATCATCAGTGAGATCAGCATCTCAAAAGGCAAAAAATATGACAATTAAAAGTCTGTTGCCACTAATCGCCGCCACACTCGTTTGTGGTGGTTCTGTTTTTGTGGAAGCGCGTCAACCCAAACTTACCACACCTGTTGTCAAACCAAAGGTTTCTCAGCCAAAACCTCCCACGACTGTTGTCAAGCCAAAGGTTTCTCAACCGGTGCAGCCACAATGGAAGTTATATACTGCCCCAGATGGACGTTTTAGTATTTTAATGCCGGGAAACCCCAACAGAAATACTCAATACCAAAAAACTTACATGGGAGAAATTACCTTAGAAATATTTGTCGCTCAACCACCAAAACAGCAAGTAGCTTATGTAGTTGCTTACAATGATTTTCCTTATAGTTATGGTCAAGTAACTGACCCCCAAGCTTTACTTAATAATGCACGGGATATGGCTTTAAAAACTACGAAAAGCAATTTAATTAGTCAAAGGAATATTCGTAGTTCTAATAATCATCCTGGCAAAGAAATTGAGTATATCAATTCTGGAGGGAAAATTACTAGAAGTAGAATGTATGTTGCTGAAGGAAGATTATATCAAGTAATGGCAATAACTACAAAAAAACAGCAAAAGACATTAGCTAAAACCATTACTGGGTATTTAAATTCTTTCCATGTAGTTTTGAAAAAGCCAGACAATTTTGGATTTTAGATTTTAGATTGATTCTCAAGCCTTAACCATGCTTTTGAAAGTGTATGATTTATAGGACTTACGCACACTCTACGAATTCTCGGCGCTCTTGGCGTCTTGGCGGTTCGAGAAATTAAGCTTTTTAGCAATTTTTGCGTAAGTCCTAATTTAATCATACACTTTGAGAAGTTAGCTTTAAGCAGGAGAATTTCTTATGAGAACGACACAGGCACTCACTATCACCTCTGGCGAATATGCGACAGAAAGTGAAGTTATCCGGGATGGTCTGCGTACTCTCCAAGCGCGTGACGCTGCTGTAGAAAAGTGGCTGCGCGAAGAAGTTGTTAAAAGCTATGACGAATGTGAAGCTGATGCAACGCTGGGTGTCCCCGCAGAACAGGTTATGGCGCGTATCCGCTCCCAGTACCGCAAGCGGACAACAGCAGAGTAACGCTAGATAAATCCGATCAGAACTGGATGCGATTAGGCGTAGGGATGGGATGACTTGCGATAAGCTTGTTGCTCACTAAGCACTTCTTAAGGCCACAATCGGGTCGAGTTTAGCAGCACGACGTGCAGGAACAACACCAAAGAATAAACCAATACCACCAGAGACACCAACTGCCATAGTAATCGCTGTTGGAGAAAGTGCCGCTTCTAAGGGAGTCAAGGCTCCCACTAATAGAATGCCACTGACGCCAACCGCAGTCCCAACTAAACCGCCAGCTGCGGAAACTATTACAGCCTCAATAATGAACTGTAGCAAAATATCTTGCTCAGTTGCGCCGATCGCTTTTCTCAATCCGATTTCTTGGGTGCGTTCGGTTACAGAAACAAGCATAATATTCATGATCCCAATGCCGCCGACAAACAAAGATATGCCAGCGATCGCTGCTAGCATAATTGTCAATGCACCTGTGATTTGACCGACAGTTTGCAAAGCATCCTTTTGAGAACGGATAGTAAAGTCATCTTCACCATTAATTTTGTGCCGTAAACGCAGCAAATTAGTAATTTGAAATTCTGCTGCATCCACACTCTCTGAATCACGAGCCGCAGCGACAAAATAATCTAAGGCGATACCATAAGGAGAATTCTTTCCTACAAGTCGGTTTGCTGAAGTCGTGATCGGTATTAAAGCAGCATTATCATAATCTGCTCCCACGCTGGAACCTTTGGCTATTAACGTTCCAATTACTTGAAAGCTGGTATTCCCGATTCGTAATTGTTGACCAATAGCGTTACTACTACCAAATAGTTTTTCTGCTAAGTCTCCACCTAACACAACGACTTGGTTACTTCGTTTGATGTCTACCTCAGAGAAAAACCTGCCTTTATCAGTTTCAAAATCCCGCACCGATAGAAAGCTGGGAGTTGTGCCAATGATGTTGACATCGGTGTTTCTGTTGCGGTATACAACTACTTGTCTTCTGTTTAATTCCGGTGCAACTCCTACTACTGTTGGTACTTGAGAGGCGATCGCTTCAGCATCTTGTAACACCAAATTTTTTGGTACTTCAAAGGATATACGCTGAGTTTCTCGATTACCTGGCAGTATAAAAAGCACATTCGGCCCTAATGACTCTAGTTGTTTATTAACGTATTTTTGCCCACCTTCGCCAATGCCAATCATGGCAATCACTGAGGCATTGCCAATAACTATACCCAACATCGTAAGGGCGCTACGCAATTTATTTGACAGCAGGGTTTTACCTGCCATTTGAATACTTTCTAAAAAATTCATGCCAATTTTGGATTAAAAGTTTTTATTAAAAGGCTGTTCGAGTTATCAGGGTTTGTAGTCAGCACTTTAGTGCTGAAAAAATAAGGACTAAAGTCCTTACTACGAACTTACTTATCGCAATTTGGGATTATTTATTTTGTTGTTCTTTCGCCTTCTCAATTTTGTAGTCTTTGGGTGGATTAACAAAAACGCGATCGCCTTCTTTAACTCCATCTAAAATCTGAGTTTGGTTTTGGATTTGCGCCCCAATTGTAACTTCGCGGAACTGGGGTTTATTCTTTGCATCTGGCACAAGTACGCCAGTTTGACCCTTTTCGGTGACGATTGACACCGTTGGTAACACCAAGGCATTATTGACGCGATCGCCTAAAAAAGTCAGATCCACATTTAAGCCAGAACGCAGTTTATCTGCACCAGTATCTAGAGCAACCCGCACCTGGAAGGATGTCACACCTTGTTCTACCACAGCTTCTGGAGCAATCAGGCGCACATGACCTTTAAAAACTTGATCGGGATAAGCATCAGCGACAATTTCCACCTGCTGTCCCGGTTTAATTCTGCCAAGATCAGCTTCGGGAACTTGAGCTAATATTTCTAACCCCCGTGCTACGGCGACAATTGAACTAGAAGTTGCCGATGCACTAGTAGATGCAGAAGTTGTGGGTGTGACAAACGCACCAGGATCGGCATACTTTTGGGTAACAATTCCCGAAAGAGGAGCGCGAATAATTGTATCTTCCAACTGCACTTCCACACCCTTCAATTGAGCCTTAGCCGCTTCAACAGCTGCTTGACGCTGGACAATTTCTTCAGAACGAGTTCCATCTTCCAACAGTATCAATGCTGCCCGTGCTTCATTAACTGCTGCTTGACGTTGGGCGATTTCTTCAGCCCGACTACCACTTTGGACTAACGACAATCTTTTTTTAGCTTCTTCTAAATTGGCTCTAGCACTTTTGTCTTCGCTGATGGCTTGATCGAATAATTGTTTTTTCTCTGCTCCCTGTTGATATAGATATTGATAACGCTTTACCTGTTCATTGGTGTAATTCACCTTAGCTTGAGCCGCATCCACTTGTGATTGAGCTTGAGCAATCTCTTGGGGACGATTACCAGTTTTAGCTTGGGTTAGCTGGGCTTGAGCTTGTGCTAACCGCGCCTTAGCTTGAGCAATTTCTTGAGGACGACTACCGGCAAGGGCTTCAGCTAGTTGTGCTTGACTTTGAGCTAAGTTAGCACGGTACTGGCTCCTTTGAGCCTCAATACCTGCGCTATCCATGCGGGCGAGAATTTGCCCTTGTTGAATGCGATCGCCTTGTTGGACATATAATTGCGACAGCACTCCAGGGTTTTTCGGACTAATATTTACAGTCTGAACTGGCACGACTTTGCCACTAGCTGTAATCCGCAACGTGACATTTTTCGCTGCTACTGGCACAGTTAATTGAGCAATATCTTCTTTACTTGTCCCCTGATTTAGCAGAGTATAGGTTGTGGTACCAACAACCAAGACACCCCCTGCTATCAGCCCCATCAGCCAGCGTAATGGATATTTAACTTTGCCAACAACAGGAATTTCTATGTGCGTAGCCATATCTAGAAGCCTATAAATCTTGCTTTATGGGAGTAGCCTGTAGTTATATTGATGATGCCCAGCGAATTGCCCATAGTAAAACCACCCCTTCAGAGCAAACAGCTGCGCTTTTCCTCCCCTCCGCGCTTGTGGGGAGTGGTTGGGGGTTCCTCTTAACCATGCTTAATTGAGCGGACATAAATATTAAAGGGCAAGTGCAGGAATACGGTGTTGTTAAAATTTTTGAATTAAAACTTTATCAATAAACTAACAACTAGACGCATAGTTAGCTTCATAGTTGCTTAATCTTCCTTCATAATATGTGTTACATATCTGTATGCCTTCACCTGAATGGGTGACTTTAGCCACAGTCAAATTTCTCCAGCAGACTACAAGGCGAGACCTTGGTAAATCAGGTTTCAGGTAAGGTTTTGAGAATTTATGCAATAGACATCTCCAGAAATTAATTATGCGTTATCTGAAACCCTTGTAGAGACGTAGCAATGCTACGTCTCTACATTCATTTTCGGAGATGTCTAATAAATATATTAAATTCGGGTGGTCGTTTATT